>CAZTDC010000118.1:0-8381 GCA_964612165.1 uncultured Salinivenus sp. | reverse complement strand
TCACCGGCACGGCCGCGGAGGTCACGCCCATCCGTACCGTCGACGACTACACGATTGGTGAAGGCAAGCGCGGACCGATCACCAAGGAACTGCAGGACGCCTTCTTCGAGATCGTGCACAAGGGCAACGACCCACACGACTGGCTCACGTTCGTCGACGTGCCGGAGCCGGAAGAGGCGGAGATGACAGCCTAGCCTGTCGCGAGTGTCTGCTCCGGACGAGCGAGCGACCCTGTCTTACTGAACCTGTACCTCATCCGGACAGTCGGGCGCGATCTGGGACGCGTCCCGCTCACTGTCGCCGAAGAACCGGATTTCTCCCTCCTCGTCGACGGTCCAGACCTCTTCGGCGCCGAGCTCGCGGTAGAGCGTTCGCTTCTGCGCCAGCTCCTCCTCTGTGTTCGAGGCGCTCACGATCTCGACGCAAATTTCCGGCGCGAGCGTTGCCGGGTCTCCTGTCTCGTCCATTTTCCGTTCCCGCTCCGGACTCATCCACACCACGTCCGGGGCCTTCACGCCTTCTGGGGTAGCGAGGGCATACTCCACAGAGACGAGTCCGTCCGGGACGTGGGTCTGGAGAAGAAGAAAGAGGCGCGATTGGAGCTTAGAGTGCCGATTCTTGTGGGGACTCAAGATCAGTTGACCTCGCCTATTGGTTTCGATCTTGTACGGCAGATCCTGAAGGGACGGATCGCTGACGATCTCCTGCCAGTGGGCCTGTTGCTCGGTGAGGGTCGTGGGCATGGAACCAGTCGAGATTGTGGAACGGGCGCGCCTGAACGTCGCTCTCCTCTTTACAGTTTCTCTGTTTGGCCCCGCTCGGCATTCCCAGAAGACATCAGCTCGGAACCCCATTCGTCTCAAGTGCAGTCTCCTCTTCCTGGATCCAGTTCGTCAGATAGTGGGTGGCCACGTAGAAGAGGGGCGTGTCGAGCGCCGCAATGGCGAGCTTGAAGACGTACTGGCCGAAGACGATGCCCTGCCAGGTCTCGAAATCAAGCGGGGAGGTCGCCGAATTGCCGTCCACCTCGGGCCAGATCACAAGCGCGATGGTGACGACGAGGACCGTGTCGACGAGCTGGCTGAAAAACGTCGACCCGTTGTTCCGGAGCCACATGTACTTCCCGTCCGTGAGCTCGCGCCAGAACTCGAAAATCTGCACGTCCACGAGCTGGGCGACGAGATAGGCAATCATCGAGCCCAGCACCACACCGGGGAGCAGTCCGAAAACAATATTAAACGACTCCGCGTCGACGGGCGACTCGGCGTAGGTGGGCGCGTGGTTGGCAATCCACACGACTGCCGTGATGAACACGCTCACCACGAAGCCCGCAATGACGACCGTGTTGGCGCGCTTCCGCCCGTAGATTTCGGAGAGGAGATCGGTCACCAGAAACGTGACCGGGTAGGCGATGATGCCGCAGGACAGCTCCTGACCGAAGAGCACAAAGAACTTCCCGGCGATGGCGTTGGTGATGACGAGGGCCCCGATGAAGATGCCGGCCAGCACCGTGAAGGCGCGTTCGGCGCGGGACGGATCGGCATTGCGGAGCCGGTCGAGGTCGTGACCGGGGAGTGTGGCGTCGCGCTCGGCGGAAACGGTCGGCGAGTCGGGAGCGGGCACGAATGGGGCGTCGGCTGTGAAAAGGACGATCTTTTATCTCCAAAGCCAAACAATGGCCGGACGTTTCCCCTAAGCGCGGTCGTAACGAGAATCGCGCAGAGTCGCACCGGTGCGAGCCGAAACTGGATCGTCTCGATGCCCTCAATGCGGTTGAGCAAGAGGAAAGCGCCCAGCGTGCGACACGCAGCGCGTCCGCTCGGTGGCCTAGAAGTTCGGCGTGATACGGAGCCAGATGGCGGGCCGCGACCCGGCGCCGGGGCCGTCGCGCAGGGGCCAGGAGACGTCGAGGCGCACCCTTCGTTCGTCGAGCCCGATGCCGAAGCCGGCGGACGGCAAGACGTCGTCGAACCGGGGGCGCTCACCCGGTCCGCCCACCCAGCCCGCGTCGGCAAGGCCCACCAGGAAGAGGTCATCGAGCACGCCGTCGAGGATGGTCGCGCCGTCGATGATGTACTCAGCGTTGCCCAGCAGCAGGCGGGTGCCGCGGAATTCATTCTGGGCGTAGCTCCGAACGGATCCGATGCCGCCGATCGTGAACTGGGACTGTAGAGGCGCCCCGCTGGTGGCGTAGCCGCCCCGCACGCGGAGCCCGAGGCGCGAGTCCGACGTCAGGGGAAGGAAGACGCGACCGTCGGCCTCATAGCGAGAGAAGGAAAAGTCGCCTCCCATGCCGTCGGCAACGGTGGCCGCCAGGCGAACGGTACTGCCCGTCGGCAGGTCGTCACGGTCGCGCACGTCCCCACCAGTGAGACTGGCAAACAGGGCCTGCATCCGCCCGTCGTCAATCGCCGGATTGGAACGAAAGTCGCCGCTTCCAAAGACGGACCAGTCCGTCTGCACGGACAGAGAGCGGTGCTCCTCCGCCCGAACGCCGGCGGTGATCTGCAGCGATGCCGGCAGCGTCTGCACGGCGTAGACCGAGAGACCCTCCGCCTCGTAGTAATCGAAGAAGTCGTGCCGAAAACCCACGCCCGCAAGCGAATTTTCCAGGTACGAGGTTTTCCACCGATCCGGGGAGAGCGTCTGCTTCTGATAGGTGGCCCCGAGCTTCAGGCCGGTAGCGTCAGTCGCGTAGACCTTTGATTCGAGCCCCGCCGTGTAGCGCACCTGCTCCGGGCCCGTCGCGTAGGCGAACTGGCCGTACACGCGGGCCGTCTCGTCGGAGCCAAGGCGAAGCGGCTCCTGCTGAAGGCCCACGACGAGGCCCTCAACGCGGTTGTAGCGAAGGGGTGGGGGTGTGCGGTACACTGCCGACCCCTGCCCGTACAGGGTCGGGGGCTCGCCCCAGGTGCCTACGTATTCGTCAGCGTGTTCACCGACCACAGATACCTCCTCTTCCCAGATCACGCCGGCAGCGTCCGACGTTGACGACTCGATGCTGTCAGATGGAGACACTCCCGCATTGGAGTCGGGCTGGGCGATCACCGGGGCACCTCCAAGCAGAAGCGTCAAAAAGAAGACGGCAGAAGCGAATCGGAGCATGGGTGGATTCGGTGGTTTTGACGCGAGAGATGGGAACTCCGAGTGACACCGGATGCGCCGCCGCACGGGCGGGAATTGCCACTACTCCTCAGTCCCGGATACGATTTTTTCGATTGCATTGTTACAGCGCGGCTGGGTCCTACGAGACCGATTCCGACCCAGCCGACGGGACACTATGACCGGGAATGCCCTTCTTTTCAGGAGACGTCCTCCGAGGGCACCTCTGACCTTCCACCATGATCAGAAAGCCCTTTCGGCAACCCAGAATGGAGAATAGAATCCCGGTCCCTTCTGGGATTTCTGCGTCGCGGCATCCTACCCCACCCCCCGACCGGTACTTTGAGGAAGATACCATGGGAGCGCTCGGAAATGTGGATTCTGAGGCTGGCGAGCTTCGCGAGCGTCTCCGTTCCCTAGTAGTCGAATACCAGACTGGAATGTCCTTCATTCATCGGTAACGGCCGATTCCGAGTCAACGTGATCCCGTACTGCTACAGGGCCTAATTTCTCGATTCTGCGGGACGTACGTAGCGTATTCCCAACTCGTCGTTTTCAAGACGTGGTCGGATGCTCCACATCTGAGGTTTGCAGTCCGAAACGGGTGCTCCTCGCGTGGTAGTCTGTCCCGACCGATGAGCAAACGAGTACGTTTGACATTCGTCGAAGCAGGGAAGGGGAGGATAAGGACCGATAGTTGCCTTATCGGGCCTTATAATTAGCACCCAAAATACAGTCAGATCGGGCCGATTCAGCGGGCCGGTTTAGCCGGTGAGCGACAGCCGGTGAACGAGTGCGTTCCTACTCCTCCACGACGCTGATCGACTCCACATCCTCCTCCGAAAAACGAACGGTCTCCCCATCGGCCGTTTCGATCTTGTACCCCTGCCGGGTTTTGCTAATGTCGTCTTTCGACTCGACCTGGTACCTGGTCTTTCGCAGGTCCGTGGTGGTTACTTCGGCAACGAGCATCTCACTGGGCGTTTCGTCTTGAAATACAATAGATGATGGGAGGCCTCTCAGTCTCCATTACCCTCGGGGACTTCCCCGACCTGTCCCAGAAGCTCCCGTGGCGTGAGGATCGGAATTCCCATGTAGGACCCCAGTTCCAGAAGGTCCGAGTCGCCGGATACGACCCGATCGACCTCGAGCTCCAGGGCGCACTCGAGACGCCGAACTCGTTCGGCATTGTCGTTGTCCGGGTCCGAACTCACGCCTTCGACGGGCGGCGGATCGGCCCCGTAAAGGAGGCCCTCGCCCGAGGCAAACGCTTCAATCAAGGCGCGCTCCTCTGCCTGACCGACTGCGCCGATCTCGCGGAGGACCTATTGAACCGAGAGCTCTTCGTCCATCTTCTCGAAGCTTTGCGTGCTCGGCGACCGGTACTGCACTCACTACATTACTGACCCCCCCTCGCAGTTCACTCGATTACCGAACCTCGGGGGAGTTCGCTGCGTCCTATGCAGCCTCTTCCACCCTCACCACCACCGTGCTGGACGAACACTCACCCTGGTACAGAAATCGGGGAGGACCTCAGATCCCCTTCCGTTTTTAGTATCGGTGTTGACCAAGGTTGAAATCAAAACGGTCTCTGAATTCCGATCGGCTCGTTCACCATCCCATTCAAATTTACGGGTCTCAATCTTTCCCACTTCATCTCCCGTATGAACAGCGACGACCAACCAAACGAAGGATTCGCCCTGCCCCGGATGCCCTCCTGTCCGGCACCCTTTTGACCGGACTCGGGGGCTACGTCGCGTGGTCGATCGTTGCGGAAGCAGACTTCCGCGGAGCCCTGACCGATCTGCTATTCTGGATCGGGAGCGGCTTTGTCCTCCTCTCCCTGGCCATCTCTGTCACGTTCTACCGGATCGCAGGCACTCGAACCGAGTGTGGAGCGAGCGTTCGCGGCGAGGTTGATCGGTCATCCAAGAGCAATGCCTGGAGGGCGCAGGGACATGCCGCCGATACGCGGGTGAATCGCTTCCTTCTCGCGCTCACGATCATTTGGAACCGTGCAGCATGGCCCCTCGCCTACGCAACCATGACGGGCGCAATCAATGGCCAAGGTACCCCCTGGCTTGTATTTGCCTTTCCTGTCATCGGTATCGCCGTCGCCGTTGCAACGTTCTGACCGAAAATCAAGGTCTTCAGCCACGGCGAGACCCGCCTTACGTGCGAGCCGGCGCCGGGGCGTGTAGGTCAGCCGCTCAATGCGGTCTTTCACACACAACTGGACGCCAACTCGCAGCCGTCTGCTGGATTTAACGTTCATCTGGCCTGTTATCGACGATACATCTACTACACCCAGAGTGCTGGAGATCGTACGAAGTCGTACGGCCACGACATGAAGTGGATGAAGGAAAAAAATCGTCCGTGCCCGGGTCAGGGATGAAGGCACGCTGGAGATCCCCGTGTCGTTCGAGCTCCCACCTCATCTACCGGCATCCACGTCCCCTGACGGGGAGGATCGGATCGTGTGGAATCTATCGGCAGTCGCCGCCCTGCCGGGCGTCGACTACAGCGTACAGTTCGAGGTTCCCGTCCGCGAGACCGACCCGTTCGCCCGACAGGACGTTGTCCCCGGCAAACACGACGACGCCGAGATCAAAGCCGAGATCGAGGAGCCGGTCAGTGGCGGCGTCGAGATGCGCCGGACGGATCCCGACGGAGTCGAGGTTTCGTTCGCTATCGGTCGCCAGT
Source organism: uncultured Salinivenus sp. (assembly GCA_964612165.1). Taxonomy (GTDB): domain Bacteria; phylum Bacteroidota; class Rhodothermia; order Rhodothermales; family Salinibacteraceae; genus Salinibacter. Next base: position 2,576 of record CAZTDC010000118.1, on the reverse strand, counting down.
TGCTGCCCATGATTGCAGCGAGCCTCTTTGGCCTCATTTTGGTCGCCGGCGGACTCTACGGATTGTTCTCCGGGTACTTCTTCCAGAGTCTCATCCTGCTTGGCCCGGGCGGCCTGCTGCTACATATCGCTCGCTTCATCGGGAAAGAGAGGCGGACGATTACGGTCGAGAACGGTGAGATCGTGGTCACGAAGACGATCAACAACGTCACCACCGACAGAACGTACGTTCCCTCCGACCTGTCGGACCTCTTTGTCTTTTCCTACCCGGAGTCGGGTGGATGCACCGCGACGACGAACGATGGCATTTTCGGCGATTACCTATGCGGCCTCGCGACCTTCAAAATTAAGCCCGGGGAGAACCTCGGCCAACTGGAGAAACTGGACAGCCGGGCGGAACGGTGGTCGTACCTGGACGAGCACTTCGAGCGCATCATCCTCGGTAGAGGAATCCGCACTCAGCAGGAAGCCGAGTGGATCGCAGACCAGATCCGAACGGCAACCAAGCGCCAGGCAGCAGTATCTTGAGTGTCCCGGACGGTTAGGTTCCGACTCTGTGATGAATGTCTTCGCGACCGCCCCGTCCCCGCTGTGTACCAGAATACAACAAACTCAGCAGGACGGGCACTAGTTTGCGAAAACGTCATCTCACATTCCCGTGGCTCGTCGACTGAGCGGGGTGCATCCGCAGGCTCCAGGTCGACCGCTACCCGATGGTCGAGGCAGTTGTGCTGGTCATGAACAACCTGAACATCCATCATCTATCGAGCGTCTACAGGGCATTCGGTCCTGCAGTAGCGCGAGGACTCACCGCGCGCCTGTAGATCCGTTGCACGCCGGCGCACAGCAGTTGGCTGAACGGGGCGGAAATCGAGCGGAGGGGCCTGGCCCGACAGGCCCTCGGACGCCGAATTCCAACGCCGAAGGCGATGCGGGAGGCTACGACCGCGTAGGCCGTTCGGCGAAACCGGAGCGGCGCGTCGGTCGACTGGCAGTTTACCGCCGCCGACGCTCGCATCAAACTGAAAGATCACTACCCAACGATTGATGACTGACACAATACCAGTCAAACCCGTCCGGAGCCGATCGGGACGTGACAAGCCGGCGCTGAGGAGCTTCCCTTGACGGCCGCCAGGGAGAGCACCGAGGTGGACATTGCGGGGGCAAGGTCCTACCCTAAAAGCATGACTCGCTCTGCTCCATACCCCGACTGCTCCATGACGCTCCGTGCTGCCCTCGTTGCTGCTCTTTGCTTTTTTCTCGTCGGGTCGGCCTCGGCCCAGCCGGGCGCCGCGCCGCCTCCCCCCTCGGACCCGGCCATCCAGGCGATGGTCGACTCGGTAGACGCCGACCGGATCGAGGACGACATCCGAACGATGGTCGGCTTTGGGACGCGGCATACCCTCTCGGACACGACCTCCGACCAACGGGGCGTGGGGGCGGCCCGCCGCTGGCTAAAGGCCGAGTTCGAGCGAATCTCTGCCGAGTGTGGGGGGTGCCTGGAGGTCAAATTTCAGAAGACGGTGGTGCCCCCAGGCGAAACGGAGCGCATTCCCTCGCGAACGCCCGTCTACAACGTCGTCGCCATTCAGCGCGGCACCGAGCACCCGAACCGGTACGTGCTCATGGGCGGACACCTCGACTCTCGCGTCTCCAACATCATGGACAGCACCAGCCGGGCGCCGGGGGCGAACGACGACGCCTCAGGGGTGGCCGGGGCCGTGGAGGCCGCTCGCGTGCTCTCGCAGCGCGACTTTGCCAGTAGCATCGTTTACGTCGGCTACACTGGGGAAGAACAAGGGCTCTTCGGCAGCACGCACGCCGCGGAGGTGGCCGTCGAGGACGGCTGGACGATGGCCGGCGTACTCAACAACGACATGATCGGCAACATCCGTGGTATCGACGGGGTGGTCGAGAACAACACGTTTCGCGTCTTCTCCCAGCGCCGCCCGCCGGACCTGCACGAAGAGACCTGGGCCACTCGCTACTACGGCGGCGAGAACGACGGCCCCTCGCGCCAGCTGGCCCGGTACGTCGCCACGCAGGCCGAAACCTACAGCCGCCACCTCGATCCGATCTTGATCTACCGGCTCGATCGCTTCGGTCGGGGCGGGGATCAGATGCCCTTTGCCGACCGCGGCTTTCCGGCCGTCCGGGTGATGGAGACGCACGAGAACTACAATCGCCAGCACCAGGACCTTCGCACCGAGAACGGGATCGAGTACGGCGACACGATTGAGGGCGTCAACTTCGACTACGCCGAGAAGCTGACCGGCGTCAACGTCGCGACGATGGCGTCGATTGCCGCCGGGCCGCCCCGTCCCGACAGCGTGAAGATCGGCGGGGCCGTCTCCCCGTCCACCACCCTCGCCTGGACGCCGGTCGACCATGAGGACCTAGCGGGATACAAGGTGTACTGGCGCCGGACGGCCGACTCGCGCTGGCAACACAGTGAATTTGTGCCCGCCGCCACCACCCGCCACACGGTCGAAAATGTCGTCATCGACAACTGGCTTTTCGGAGTGGCGGCCGTAGACGAGAAGGGACACGAGAGCCCGGTCGTCTTCCCGTCGGCCC
>CAZTDC010000117.1:0-8383 GCA_964612165.1 uncultured Salinivenus sp. | reverse complement strand
CTGATGTACAGCAAGGTGCGCGGTCCGGCCCATACCGGATTGTGGTCGTTGCCGTCGTCGGTCGTGATTTGGATGTAGTCGTCGGTTTTCGTGTCGTAGATCCAGACGTCGCGGTTCGCCGGCCCTTCGTAGCCTTTCTTGCTGGTCCGATTGTAGCCCTGTTCAAAGGCCACAAAACGCTCGTCCGGGGACATCCGCGGCGCCGCCCCCACGGCGTCGAGCAGACGGTCGGGCGTGCCCCCGTCGGTGGAGACCTGGTAGATCTCGTCGCTCCACTCGGCCTGCGCGTAGGTGCGACGGGTCGTGAAGAGAAGCGTGCTGTCCGGGGTCCAGCCGCCCATCGCATCGTCGGTCGAGTGGTACGTGAGCCGCGTGGGCGTGCTGCCCCCAGCATCCATGACGAACACGTCGTCGTTGCCGAAGCGGTCGCTTGTAAAGGCAATCTGCGCGCCGTTGGGACGCCAGCGGGGCTGGGCCTCATAGGCCTCATGGACGGTGAGGCGCTCGGCCCGGCCGCCGTCTACCGGCACGGTCCACACGTCCCCCTGGTAGGAGAACGCAATCTGATTCCCGTCCGGATGCACCGCCGGATGGCGCATGAATGGATCGGTGTCCTGGGCCAGAGCAGGGGTAGCACAAAGAGCGAGTACGAGGCCAGCAGTAAGAAGACGATATAGCATGAGAGATGGGGACAAGAAGCAACGGGAATGCAACGAACAGATTTGCCCTAGCATACACAAACACCACTTTTGGGTTGCAGTACGTAGATCTCGTTCGACACGGTGAGATGCATTCCGGAGATGCCACGTGTGACTGAGGATTCTCTTCCAGAAATGAGATCGAAGGCCCCAATCCCACATTTGTCTTCTGGAAGTGTCGGGCACTTGTCTCGCTCCAACTCACTGCCCAAGCACCTGCACGGAGTCCCCGAGCACATCCTCGACGTAGAGCATCTGGAGGAGAGCGATGACGACAATAGCGAGGGGGGCCGCCAGCAAGACGCCCGTGGCCCCCGCGAGCACCCCCATTGCGATCTGCGCCGTGATGAGAATGACGGGCGGCAGGGACACGGCCCGCTGCTGCACGAGGGGGGTCACGACGTAGCTTTCGAGCGTCTGCACGAGGCCGAAGACAATCACCACGTACAGAACCTTCGTGAGGCTCACCGTTAGCGCCACCAGGACAGCGGGAAAGAAGGACAAGATCGGCCCCACGTACGGAACGAAGGACAGAAGCGCCGCAAGGAGGCCCAGCGCCAGCGGATTGGGAATTCCGGCAATCCACAGACCGAGCGTCGTCAGAATTCCGACGACGGTCATCATGACGAGCCGTCCCACCAGCCACCACCGCAGTGCGTGGGCGAGAGCATCGATCACTTCACGAGCCCGCGTCCGGTTGCGCTTCGGCGTAAGGTGAACGACGCCGCTGACATACGACCCGGGGTCGGCCGCGCCGTAGATGCCGATGAAAAGAATCACGAACACATTGGCTACGACCCCGAGGGTCCGCGAGAACGCACTTGTGACCCCGCCCATCACCTCCTTCGGCGAGGGCATCAGATCCCGTATCATTCCGGGTTCAGCAGTGAGGCTTCCGAGCCACTCCTGATTTGCTATCTGCCTGCGGAGGGTCTCGACCGCATCCGGGAGTTGCGTAATCAGATCGTTGACCTGACCGGTGAGGGGTGCCCCGATCATGCCGGACAGAAAAAACAAAGCGATCACGACGAGCGTGATCACCACGGTTAGTCCCCCCGGCCGCCCCAACGGCGTACGGCGCCGTAGAATATCCGCACCGCCCCCAAGCCCCACGGCCATCAGCGCCCCGGCGAACACGATCAGCAGCACCCGCGAGAGCACCACGAACAGGTACAGCACCAGCAGCGACGCGGCGACGATGCCGACCGTCACGAGCACACGCTGGGGAAAGGAGCGCGGGGCAGACATGAGGAACAGAGCCAAACGAGAAAAGGGACGCACAGCCTGCGAGCCATGCGTCCCTATTCGATTCTCCCCATATTGGTCCAGCGAGACGCCGGGTCAGGAGTTCATCGTCTCCAGGAATTCCTCGTTGCTCTCCGTGTCTCTCATCTTGTCGAGGAGGAACTCCATGGCTTCGATCGGCTCCATGTCGGCCAGAATCTTCCGCATGACCCAGACGCGCTTCAGCTCCGGCTTCGTGAGCAGCTCCTCTTCGCGGCGGGTGCCGGAGAGGATGAGGTCGATGGCGGGATAGACGCGCCGGTCGGCCATCTCGCGGTCGAGGACGAGTTCCATGTTGCCGGTGCCCTTGAACTCCTCAAAGATGACCTCATCCATCCGGCTGCCGGTGTCGACGAGCGCCGTGCCTATGATCGTGAGCGAGCCGTCTGCCTCGACGTTCCGGGCGGCGCCAAAGAAGCGCTTGGGGCCCCGCAGCGCTCCCGCTTCGATTCCCCCGGAGAGGGTGCGTCCCTGTCCCGGATGGACGGCGTTGTGGGCGCGGGCCAGGCGCGTGATCGAGTCGAGAAGCACGCACACGTCTTGCCCGGACTCCACAAGGCGCTTCACCTTCTTGAGGACCGTGTCGGCCACCTCGACGTGGCGCTCCGGATCGTTGTCGAAGGTGGAGGCAATGACCTCCCCTTCCACGTTGCGATCCATGTCGGTCACCTCCTCCGGTCGCTCGTCAATGAGCAGCACGAGGAGATGCGCGTCCGGATGGTTCTCGGTGATGCCGCGGGCGATCTTCTGAAGCAGAACCGTCTTTCCGGCCTTCGGCGGCGAGACGATGAGCCCGCGCTGTCCCTTCCCGATGGGCGCAAAGAGGTCCAGAATGCGCGGGCCGTACTCTTCGGCCTCCGTCTCCAGGGTGAGCCGCTCGTTCGGGAAGATGGGCGTTAGATAATCGAAGTCGCCTCGATCTTCGACCTCGCCCGGGTCGCATCCGTTCACCTCGTCGACCTGAATGAGGGCAAAGAACTTTTCTCCCTCCTTCGGCGGGCGCACCTCCCCGCGGACCGTATCGCCCTCTTGCAGGCCAAAGCGCTTGATCTGGGACGGCGACACGTAAATGTCGTCGGGGCTCGACTCGTAGCTGTACTCGTCGGAGCGCAGAAAGCCGTAGCCGTCCGGCAGGATCTCGAGGAGCCCCGTCTTCTTAATCATGCCTCGGAGCTCCGTCTCATCCGGATCATACGCCTGCATGTACTCCGGCTTTCCGGAGTCGTTTTCCTCTTCCGCCGAAGCGTCGTCGGCCTCCGAGGACGCGTTGTCGGTAGAACGGTCGGTGGAGACGCTCGACTGCTCCGAGCTCGCACTGGGCGTTGCCTCCGCCGCGGCTCCGTCTCCTTCCGCCGAGGCACTTCGAGCCTCCGCCGCCTCTTCGAGAGGGGCATCTCCCGTCGCAGCGCCCTCTGCCTGTGCCTCTAAGATGCGGTAGATCAGATCCTGCTTCCGGAGATCCGAATAGCCAGGCAGATCCAGCTCGCGGGCAATGTCGCGTAGCTCGTCGAGCTTCTTTTCTTGCAGGGTGGAGATTTTCATCCGATTACTCTAAAGACTCTGTGGGTTAGTGCATGCCGAACGCCCCGTGTAGACCATTGCGGACAGCACGAGAACCAACGGCAATCGATCGAAGAAGCTGTTTTGACCTCCACGTTGATACTGAGGAGCGCAGTGCTCCGTGCAAAACGACTGCAAGCGGATTCAACGCCGCCAAAAGGCAGCAACCGCATCAACACGGACGTCGTGGAAACCTCAAACAGTTTCAGGCCGGTAGGAAATCAAAACAGGTTCTTGTAATCGCGAGGAAGAGAAGGTGTGGGAGTCCGTTCCTTCGCAGCGTGCGTCTCCCGGCGGACTGACCGTGGGCTGGATTCCGACCCTCGTCGGGACGACCAACCGTTGCTGGGAATGGAGTGAGTCAAGGCTGAAGTAGAGCCCAACGACCTCCGGCCAGGGGAATGAGGACGAGCGGTGGGACCTTTCGCCCCATCCCGGCGGGTGCTCCAACAGCAAGCCGACGGTTTAGGCTCCGTGGAAGGAGGCATGCTAATATAGAAACGGATTCCTTAGAACGAATGGGCTAAACAGTTGATCCACGCGTAAACGTCCATACGTCTTTTTCCCGTTCACTGCCCCATTCGTCTTACAACGTCTCTGGACAATCCCTATGCCGAGCGAACACTGTATCGGAGTATGCACCCGACGATTTACCCGGTTCTTTCCTCTCCTCCGTGGAATCTTCAGCTAGAACGGGGCCGGATCTCGTTTTTTAGCGTCAGTTTCTACGTGTCGTTAAGCCATCGTGGCTGCTGTGTTTTATATACATGGTAGCGCGTTACGTCTTTTTTCGTCTCTCGGTCTTTTTTCCCATGACCTATCGGTGGACTTACCGCTCGCTCGATGATCCTGAGGTGGTTACTCACCTGCAGGAAGCCCTCAATGACCTCCCCATGCCCCTTGCCCGGGCCCTCGCCCTGCGAGGCATTTCAACTTTCGAAGAGGCGCGCCACTTCTTCCGTGCCGACCGCGAGGCCCTGCATGACCCCTTCCGGATGCAGGACATGGACGCGGCGGCCACCCGCCTCGCCCAAGCCGTCGACCGGGGCGAGCACGTGCTCGTCTACGGCGACTACGACGTAGACGGCACCACCGCCGCAGCCCTCCTCACCAATTTTCTGCGGAGCCAAGGCGTTGACGCCTCCTTCTTTATTCCAGACCGGTACGACGACGGCTACGGGCTCTGCAAACGCGGCCTCGACGTTGCGCGCGACCGGGACGCTGCTCTCGTGGTGGCCCTCGACTGCGGCATCACGGGCCACGAGGAGGCCGCCTACGCCCGCGAGCACGGGCTCGATCTCATTATTTGCGACCACCACACGCCCCAGGTCGAGGACGGGACGCTCCAGTTGCCCGATGCTCTCGCCGTCCTCGACCCGAAGCGGCCCGACGACGAGTATCCGTTCGCGGAGCTTACCGGCTGCGGCCTGGGCTTCAAGCTGGTCCAGGCCACGCTCGACCGCCTGGACCAGGATCCGGACGCAGCCTTCACCTCCCTCGACCTGCTGGCCGTGTCGACCGCAAGCGACATCGTGCCCCTCCACGGCGAAAACCGCGTCCTCATGGCCGAGGGGCTTCGTGCCCTGCAGCAGACCGACCGTCCGGGCCTGCGGGCCCTCGCCGATGCGGCCGACCTGGACCTCGAGAACGTGACGTCCACCGGAAATATTGTATTCACGCTCGGCCCCCGTCTCAACGCCGCTGGACGCATGGCCCACGCCTCCACGGCCGTCAACCTTCTGTTGGCTCAGAGCTATTCGGAGGCCGAACCGCTGGCCGCCGAGCTGGAGCGGCTCAATACCGAACGGCGGTCCATCGACGACGCCACGGAGGAGGCCGCCCTTGAGAAGGCCGAGCGCCAGATTACGGCCCGCAGCCCCCACGCCCTCGTCCTCTACGACGAAGACTGGCACCTCGGCGTCATCGGCATCGTGGCCAGCAGCATCGTCGAGCGCTTCCACAAGCCCACGATCATGCTTACCCACAACGGCGACGAGGTGAAAGGCTCGGCCCGCTCCATCGAAGGCATCAACATCTACGACGCGCTCAAGGACTGCGGGGACGTCCTCACACAGTTTGGCGGGCACGACCACGCGGCGGGGATGTCCCTGCCGGCCGACAACATCGAGGCCTTCCGTGACCGGTTCGACGCCGCCATCGGCGAGCGGGTGACGCCGGACCTTCTCACCCCATCCATCAAGGTCGACGCCGAAATCAACCTCGAGACCATCGGGACCATCGACGACCGCTTCTGGGCCGTTCTCAAGCAGTTTGGTCCCTTTGGCCCAGCTAACGCGAAGCCCGTCTTTCACGCCAAAGACCTGGCGGTCGCCGGCACGCCCCGCACCGTGGGCAGCGACGGCAGCCACCTCAAGTTTAACGCGCGTCCCCGCTCGACGGACGGCAGCAACCCACCGGTCTTCGACGTCATCGGCTTCAACATGGGCGAGAAGCTGTCCGTGCTTCAAGAGAGCAAGGACCAAGGAACACCGTTCGAATTGCTGTTCTCCCTGGAGGAGAACACGTGGAACGGCGAAACGACCCTCCAGCTCAAGGCCCGCGACCTGCGGTTGGAAGAGTGAGAGTTCGGGATCCTTCTCTCCCCCTTCCATCCGTCCAACCCAGTTCCTATCTTCCCGACGCTCGCCGCTCCCGTCCCTGACGGCTCCGCTCAATGCCAAACACTCGTGTCCGCGTCGTCGACGTCTACCCCTACCGCCATCAGTCGGTGAACCCGGAGTTCTTGCTTCTTCGTCGCGCCCCGGACACGTCCTATGCGGAGCAGTGGCGCATGGTGGGCGGCAAGATCGAACCGGACGAGGCCGCTTGGGAAACTGGGCTGCGGGAGGTGACGGAGGAGACGGGACACACGCCCAATCGCTTCTGGGCCCTCCCGTCGATCAACGCGTTCTACGAGTGGCAGGACGACCGTATCAATCTTACACCGGCCTTCGCCGCAGCCCTTCCACGAGATCCGGTCCTCGACGACGAACACGACGCGTTTGCCTGGCTGCCCGCCCGAGAGGCCGCCGAGCGCCTCGACTGGCCCGAGCAAAGGCGGCTCCTCCGCCTGGCCGACCGGGTGCTCCGCGACGGCATCCCACCCAGCCTGATCGTGGACCTCTGACGCGACGGGGGTCTGTGGCGGTTACTTGTCCGGATGAACGGCCTGCTCGACCGGCGTCTCGCCCCCGTAGAGTTCGATGGTTTGGCCGATAGTCGCCTCGTTCTTCAGACAGGCCACGACGGCATTTGCGACGTCGGCCCGGGGAATGTCGGGCCCGCCGCCCGCCGGTTCGAACGCAGCGGTCACGCGGCCCGTCCCCGCCTCGTCGGTCAGGGAGGTGGGGCGAAGAATCGTGGCGTCGAGCGAGGACCGCTGCACGTAGTCGTCGGCGCACCGCTTGGCCACGAGGTAGGGGCGCAGCGGCTCGTAGCCCGCGCTGGGATCGGCGGCGCCGCGCGAGCTGATCATGACGTAGCGGCCGATGCCCTTCTCCTCGCAGGCCCCGATCGTTCGCCGGGCGCCCCAGAGGTCCACCATGAGCGTCTTGTCCCAGCCGGTAGACCCGCCGGCCCCGGCCGTGAACACCGCGGCGTCGGCCCCGTCGAGCGCGGACGCAAATTCGCCTTCGAGGTCCCCGAGGCGCGGCTCGGCGCCGCGCTCTCGAATGCGATCAAACTGCTCCTCGGCCCGGACCACCCCAATGGGATCGTGTCCGGCCTCATCGAGTCGGGGAAGGAGGCGGCGTCCAATGCCGCCGTTCGCACCGATAACAGCAACTGTCATAGGAAACGGAGAGTTGGTTTACAGTCGTACTGGCAGAGTCGAGGCGCCCTCCCGGCACCTTGGTCGCGCTCTATTCGTCGCCGCCCACCATGTACTGATCGGTGGGCACTTCCAGGAAGTCCATGAGCCAGTCCAGCGCCCACGTCTGGTTGTCCTTGCCACTCCACTCATAGCCGGCCTGCACTTCGTCGGCCACCTCGGGCCAGTCGACCGTCCAGTCCTTGTAGACGTGAAAGGAAAACTGGCTCACGTCGGTCTCGAAGTAAATGCAGCCCTCGTCGGGATCGTAGATGGAAGTGGCGGTCTCGTCCGTCCGGGCCTGCTCGGCGGCCAGGACGACCAGGGGCACCTTGAAGCGGTAGTCCATCTCGTGGACCCGCTTGGCCTCGCTGTTGAGGTAGTTGGCCAGCACGACGCAGCCGTCGCCGTGCTCCAGGGCCGCCTCGGCCGCGTCGCGGGTCGAGGGGTCGGCGTCGATGGTGTCGAGGGCCGCCTCCACCAGCGGCCACACCTCAACGGGCTCGGGCTCGTCGGCAGCCTCTTCTTCGCGGGGAATCGTAACGGTGCGGGTCTCGGCATCCACGGTGTTCGTCGGATTGATTCGCAAGAAGGCGGAATACAAAAGGACGGTGGCCGTCCTCGCTTCGACGACCACCGTCCGTCATATGGACAGGTGCCTAAAATGATCGGGCGGCCGAAATACAAACCCTGACAAAATCAGCGTTCACCAGACGGCTCTGTCCCGCAACAGCCGCGTCCCACTACGGCCGGTCGGGGGGATCATCGAAGGGCGTCTTCTCGATCTCGCTGGACGCGCTGCTCTCCTCCCCCTCCGCGTTGACCGACGTCACCCGGTAGTAGTACTTTGTCCCGTTCTCCGCGGTGGTGTCCGTATAGGCCGGCTCCGGAACCTCGCTCTCCAGGGGGTCCCCGCTCGCCCCGTCCGTTGAGGAGGTCGACCGGTACACGTTGTAGCTCGACGCCCCCGCCGCCGCGCTCCAGTCGAGCTCTACCTGCGAGTTCCCGGACGTCCCGCTCAACTCCGTCGGCG
>CAZTDC010000116.1:0-8414 GCA_964612165.1 uncultured Salinivenus sp. | reverse complement strand
CCCGCCTCCTCGTCGGGGCTCGGGATGACCGCCGCGTCCGCAATCTTCGGATGCGACTGCAGCAGGGCCTCCAGTTCGGCGGGCGCCACCTGATGGCCCTTGTATTTGATGAGCTCCTTCACCCGATCGACGATGTAGACGCGCTCCTCGTCGTCGACCGTCGCCACGTCGCCGGTATGAAGCCACCCGTCCCCGTCGATCGTGTCGGCGGTCGCGTCTGGCCGATTCAAATAGCCCCGCATGACCTGTGGTCCGCGAACCCAGATCTCGCCGCGCTCCCCGGGCGCCACGTCCTCCTGCGTCTCCACGTCCACGACGCGAAACTCGGTATTTGGCACGGCGTGCCCCACGGAGTCGAGCACCACCTTATCCGCGTCCCGAGCCACGAGGTGCGTCACCGGACTCGTCTCGGTCAGGCCGTACCCCTGCTTCACCATGCAGCCGATGCGGTCCGCGCAGGCCTTCGCCACGTCCTTCCCGAGGGGGGCCGCCCCGCTCGTGATGTAATCGAAGCTGGAGACGTCGTACTCGTCCACGACGGGGGACTTTGCCAAGCCCAAAATGATCGGTGGCACCAGATAGCCACTTTCGATGCCGTGCTCCTCGACGAGCGCACAGAAATCCTCCATCTCGAACTGCGGCATCGTGACGACCGTCGCGCCGCACCGCAGCGCCATGCTGAGGATGATCGTCATTCCGTAGATGTGGTAGAACGGGAGCACACCAACGGTCACCTCTCCTTCCTGCAACCGCTCCACGGGCAAGGTTTGGCTGATGTTGGCCACCAGATTCCGATGTGTGAGCATGACCCCCTTCGGCAGGCCCGTGGTGCCACTGGAGTACGGGAGCGCGACGAGGTCCTCCTCCGGATTGGTGGACACGTCGGGGGGCGGATGCCCACCGTGGAGCAAGGACTCGAACGGGGTCCCCTCCTCCGCATCCCCAAACACAAACACCTCGTCGATGCCTGCCTGGGCGGCCGCCGCTTGCGCCTTCTCCATGAAGGCCGGAACCGTGAGCAAATACTTTGCACTGGCGTCCTGAAGCTGTCGACTGGCCTCCTCGGCCGTGTAGAGCGGATTGATGGTCGTGACCGTGCCTCCTGCCTTGGCCACGCCGTAGAACGCGATGGCGTATTCTGGCAAATTGGGACTGTAGATGGCAAACACGTCCCCCTCCTCCAGACCGCGGGCGGCCAGTCCCCCGGCGCAGGCCGCCACCGCCTTCTGGAGTTCCCCGTAGGTGAGAGTGCGTCCCGTCGGACCGTCGATCAGTGCCGGCTGAGTGCCGCGGTCGTCGAAGTCCTCCATGATGAAGGAGGGCAGCGACACATTGGGAATGTCAACGTCAGGGTGTGGGCTGGAATAGACCATATCGGAAGCAAAATCCTTGGAGGAGTGATGGGGAACGCGGTCAGCAATCGACTTGGTGACTCCGGAAGCGCTTTCTGTTAAGGGAAGAATAAGAATATAGGTTTTCGAGGTCCTTCGCAACCACCGAGTGACTGTCAGACCTGTCGCTAAATACGTCCCAACACCCGTCCCCGCTCAGCGACCGGGAATTGGTCCCTGCCCTGGTGCAACGGTCTCCAGACCGAGCTCCAGGGCCCGCAACTGCAACCGCATGCCCGTCTCCAACGGCACCGGGCGAATGTCGAATGAGGCTAGAAGGTCGTCCACCTCCTCTCCTCGTTCGAGACGGGCCTTGATCTCGGGCAGCCGCTCGCGAAGGGCCATGTACTGATCCGGATGGCCCGGGGTAGGATTGTCGTTTTCGACGAGAAAAAGCGGCAGCTCGGTGACGAGAGCCAGCGGGTCCCCGCCCAGTCCCATTACGAACTCCATCGAGCTGTCGTGAAACTTCTGGGCGGTCGCCGGGTCATCCTGGGCCTGGAAGTACGTCCGCATCGCATCCCCCCGCGGCGTCGTCTGGAAACCCGGTTCGATCCAGAAGAAGCCTTTCTCCCCCTTCCGGTTGTGGTCGTGCATCCGCAGGCCCTGCGCGGCTGCGGCCTCCCTAAACGCGTCCCGGAGCGCTTGCGTGCGAAACGTCCAGGACCGATTGATGAGCAGCATCGCCCCCTCCCCGGCCGACATGCCGTGCAGGCTCGCGTGCATGGCCAAGGAACCGTGCTCCCGTAGAAACGAGGCAACGTGTTCGTTCTCGGGCCGCATGGATGGATAGCCGTACTCCAGGTCCCGCCCCGGCTTTTCCCGAACGGCGTGCCGAAGGTAGGCCTTTGGATCCGGCCAGGCCTCGATCCATCGACGGTTGCGCGCCTCCCCGTCGGGGTTGGTGTGCGGCACAATCACAAACTCGAATCGCCGCAGCCACGGCTCCATTTTCGGCCGACGATCGAGGGCGTTGATCACAAACGAGCGGAGCGTCTCCGGGCCCACGGGCTCGTCGGCGTGATTGCCCGCAATGAGGCTCACGGTCCTCCCTCCAGTGCCCAGTCGAATCCCGTACAACATCGTCCCTTCCTCGCTTGGGCCGAGCTCGCGAAACGTTGCAATGTCGGGGTGCTCATTGCAGGCCATTTCCAGATCGTCGCGGACGCCCCCATGCGTCCGAAAGTGCATCGGCTCATCAACGAGACTGGTTAGGGAAAAGGGCATAGATGGAATCGAGGTCCAGGGTGAGGATTCGCCATGCTTGCAGCACCCGAACGTTCCCGGGCGCAAATGGGGGCGATCAGGATCAGCTGAGGATCCATGCCCCGCTCGGATCGCTCCAGAACTCGGTATTGCCCGAGACACGAGATTGTTCGCGCTTGCTCTCGTTTCGGCGGCGCTGAAAGCGGCTCGAACTAGACCTTCAGTCGTTCACCCGGAGCCCAAGACCACCGTGCGAAATGGTAGGAGTGCTTGAAAATGTCCGTTTATCCCTCCTCTCTCAGCCCTAAATTCGTGATGACTGCCGTACGACTACTCTCCCAAAAACTATATGCTCGGATTTGAGAAATGAAGCTCAGATCCTGGGCCTATCAACGAGTAATTCCAGATCCGAGGATTGACATTGGGTATTACAATATCGTATAGTGAAGTTGTGGCAGTTCATCTTATCTTTCGGTGCGCGTCTTGAGGGCGTGGGGCGACGGATTTTCGATGCTCTGCCGCCGAAGCACGTTTTTTCTATATCTGAAACACAACGTAGCACAATGGCAGAGCGCAAGACGGGAACGGTAAAGTGGTTCAGCAACGAAAAGGGCTACGGATTTATCGTCCCTGAAGAAGGGGGAGAGGACCTTTTCGTTCACTACAGCGAAATTGACACCGAGGGCTTTAAGAGCCTGGACGAGGACGACCGAGTCGAGTTTACGGTGGGACAAACCGACAAGGGACCAAACGCCCAGGACGTCGTCGTGATTGGATAGCCCGGTTCTCCACTTACGACACCCTGCACGCCTCATTTCGCAAGGAATGAGGCGTTTTTCTTTTACTGCCGGAAGCTGTTGACCCGGAGCAGTCGGTCGGTGCCTCGGCTCGGGTCCTCGTAGTACACGAAGGTCTTGAACGTACTCTGGAGCCGGGTTTCCGTCTCACGGACCGTTCGTTGCAGAAGTGGATCCGAGCTCTCGTAAAAGTACTGGTAGAACCCCTGCTTCAGCAACACGTCTGCCTCGTACTGGCCTCGAGCCGGTTCCCAGGTCATGCGAGCCCCCCGGTCCAGGCTCATATTGGAAAAACTCCCCGCCACCACCACGCCTCCTCGAAGCGGTCGCTCCTTCGGGGGGACGAACGCAAATGTCGTGCGGACATACTCGGCTGTGAGGTCGGGAGTGGCCCGACCTTGGCCCGCCCCATCAACCACGATCTGCCCATTCAGATCCACGTCTGCGTCCTGCCCCGAAAACTGGGCGTAGTCCGGCTCCAACAGCACACGATAGGGGGTCACGGATCGGTCTGTCCGCTCCACCTTTCGGGCCGACCGAAGATTTTCGAGATTGACGGTGTAGTCGGCCGTGACCGGGTCAAACGCTCGGTTCCGATCGAGTTCAAAATTGAGTCTGGGCTGCTGAAACAGCAGAGGCCGGTCCTCACAGCGCGTATCCGACAGGCGGCCATTCCGCACAAAGCAGGCTGTAAATCCAAAGGGATCGCCTCGAAGCGACGGCGGTGGATCAAACTGCGCGACGGGCTGAACCGACTGCTGGCGCTGGCCCGGAATCATGATCGACTCGGATTTCATCTCTAGCTCCCCAGCCTCGTCGGTGATAAAGAAGGGACGCTCGAACAGCACAGAGTCGCGCCGCCCCCGCTCCGTAACCCGGAGCACGTAGTTGCCACTGATGCGAAAGCGAATGTCGTCGTTCGGCAGGCGATACGTGTAGTGCACGTAGGGCACCAGTGTCCCCTGGGATTCCCGATAATCGACGAGCTTGTCGTTTTGGTACGATTCCAATACCTGACTCGGCGACAGATCTCGCTCCCAGTTGCGGTCCGCGTGGTAAAAGTAAATCGAGAGGGGGCGCCCCTGCTTTTCCATCAGGTCAAACTCTAGCGTCAGGGGCTCTCCGGACTCAAGCACCGTCACCGGAAAGCTCCGCTCATCACTTCCCCGATAAAGCTGAACCGTCCGAATGTCGTCGTTTTGAGGCGGCAAGTCCGGGCCGGGGGGCCGGGGCGTTTGCTGCGCGACAGTGCTATCGCGTCCGGACTCACCTTCCGTCTGCTCCGACAAGGCACAGCCTTCAACCAGCACAAGCCCGCTCAGTCCAAGGACGAGACTCCAAAAAAGGGTCGTGCGCATGCTGATGCGTGCCGGACGGGCAAATGAAAAAGACAAATGTATTCATCGGTGGACGTGAACCGCAGACAGGATCCCTGGTTCACCGCGTCTTCGACGCCCAGGTTACCGACCCGCCGAATCGAGGCGAGCGGCGCGACGTGCCCGGGCCTCTAGGGTCTCGGCCCAGGCCTCTGCACCGCGGGCCGCCGCACGCTGGGCCGCCGATCGGGCAGCAGCCTGCGCCGAGGCCCGGTGTCCTGCCCGGTAGGCCGCCTCGCTCTGCCAGGCCGTTCGTTGAATGCGCCACGCCTGCTGCCAGGCACGCGGCCAGTTCGCCGCGACGGGCGCTTCGATACGTCGCCAGAGGGAGTCGGATTGAGCGTATCGACGAGCGTCCAGCAAACGAAGCGCCCGCCACGCCTGGATGGCGGACGTGTCCGCCGAATCGAGTGTTGCCAACGCCTGGGCCTGCCGCAGAGCCGAGCGTCCATCGGTCAGCACCTGAGCAACGTCCGGTTGTTCAGCGACGGCCTCACGCAAGAGGAGTCGGGTGCGGGCCTCGTGGGCGTGCCTCGGCGTGCGAGCCCGGGCCTCGACGTACAGCCGGCGTGCCGACGCCGGCGCTCCGTCCAGAACATGGGCATCCCCCTGTAGCCGTCTGAGGACGGCCGGGCGGTGCTCGGATTGGAGGGTATCGAGTTGTCGACGCACTGCTGTAGGGTTTCCCCGGGCCAGTCGGCGACGAGCGAGAGCCGCATGGGCCGATGCATAGCGCGGCTCCGCTGAAAGCGCCCGACGGAGGTGTCCGTCAACTTGAGCCGAGTCCCCCCGCCGAGCGGCTCGTTGGGCGGCCTGAAACTGCCGCCGGTGCGGCGGGACGTAGTGCGGACACTCCGTCTCAAACAGCGACGGCTGGGTGAACTGACGAAACACAACGTCGTGGGCGGCCCGGGCCACCTGTGGGCGCTGCTGAAGCATTTCCGCCCACGCGGCCGCCAGCGACGAAAGGGAGCGCCCGTACACCTCCTTGAAGTTCCCGCGAGCGTACACCCGCTTGAGCGGCCCCGGTCCGTAGGTGTCGAGGAGATACCGCACGAACGAGCCCATTGTCGCGTACGACACGGCGCTGCGCCCCGTCCAGAACCCCCACGGCGAGAGGCGACCAGCAATGGCATCTGCCTTTTTGGACAGCGCCCCAACCGTGTCGGTGGCCGTGGCCACACTGACGAGATCGTGTGGCGAGGGGGACGGATCCGGCGGCTCCAAGGCCACCGCCCATCCCTCCACCAGTCCCGGTGCCCACGACGCCCGGAGCAGCGGAAGCCCATACGGACGACTGAAGACGTGCGCGAGCTCGTGCCCCAGACTCGCCTCCGCCCGATCCACGAGGAGGTGCACCTGCGGCTGACTGAGCCAGACCGGCGTAACGCTCGTCGAGCGTGCCCCGGTGAGCCGGGCCTTAGCGTCCCGATTCGGGTACAAGTAACTCTGTATGCGCGCCGGCCCCTCCTCCGGCCCGAGCGCCAGTTGCTCCTGCAGATGCGCATAGTAGGCCTCATGGTCCTCCGCCAGCGCCTCGACGGCCCGCTCCCCCAGTCGCTCCGCGTCGTAGTAGAGATCAAAGTGCTCGGTCCGCACGTGGCCGCCGAGCTCGCCCTGAAGGTACGTCGCGGGCGTATTCAGGCCCAGGGGCGCCGCAAACCAATACACCGCCCCGATGATCAGCGCACAAACCGGGAGCGCCCACTGCGGCCCCTCCCCCCGAAGCCGCGCCCCGAGCAGGGCCGCTGCTCCGGCCCACAGCAGGGTGAGCCCCCGAAAGACGAAGAGCCCAGGCCGCACGGCCAGCTGCTCGTCGTAGATCGGCCCCAGGACGCCCCCAAACACGTGGTTGTACGTGTAGAGCTGGGGATGGAACCCGAGATCGTAGATCGGGCCGGCGAGACTGACCAGCACTCCGATCCCTCCCAGCGTGAAGACCGGCCACGACGCGTTCGTGCCCGTGATCGCGTACGCCAGGGTCACCGCAAAGAGGACTGTGATCCCGGGAAAAAGACCGTAGAAGAGAAGCCCCTGCCCGAACGTGCAGTTTGGCGCCCAGAGGGCCGCGACGGAAAGCATGCCCAACGGAATAAGGAGGGCGGCCTCTTGCTGAAGAAGCTCTCGCCCCAATGGCCGGTTCTCCGAACGAAAGTGACCGATCGCCGACGCTCCGGCCACGAAAAACGAGACAAAGGCAACGACCGCCGCCGACTCGACCTGTAGGACGTTCAACAAGGGCAGCGGCCAGAGAACCAGGCCAAGCCCGACATACAAGGCGTAGACACGTTTCATGCTCCCTACCAACGGGAGAAGTCAAAAAGGATTACAGGAGCGTGAATGACACCCCAACCGAGATGGTCTCCTTCAACTGAATGGCGTCGGTGATGTCCTCATCAAACAGCGCCACGAACTGGAGATCCGTGCTGAGCCAGTCGTTGACCTTTAAATTGATGGTGTTGTTCCAGCGTGCGTCGGGCGGCTCCTCGGTCTGGTTGAAGGAGAAGAAGACGTTGAGCTGCGAGCGGTACCGGATGTTCTCCGTAATTCGTCGGTCGAAAGCGGAAGCCAACTCGGCCCCTGCCTCAAAGCGAACCGGATTCTCGTCTGTAACCCCGTAGAGAACTCGAAAGTCTCGTTCAGTGACGACGGTCTGCTTGGCAGCCCCACCGAACCGAATGGTGAAGTCCTGAATGGGCTCATAGGTGAGACCGAGCGACTGCGTAAGAAACGCAGGCGAAAAGAAGGCCGAATTCTGCACAGGCGCCTGTCGTTGAAGCCGCGGGTCCGTCGGGTCATCAAGCTCTTCCTCAAATGGGTTTCCTGAATAATCAAACCCCTCAGCAAACTGAGTTCGGAGGTCCGCAGCAATCGTCGGGTTGAACAACCGGAAGAAATCTTCTCCTTCGTAGCGGAGACTGGAATTCCAAAGGATCTGATCCTCCGACTTGCGAAGCTCCTGACTCTCCTGATTGATAATTCCAAACGACAGCGTCAAATCGTGGGCCTGAATCCACCGGTCTCCCCGGCGAGATGCCTGCCCCCCGAGACCGGCGGTAAATGCAAGAGAGTTGGTCCCTCCTCCCTCCTGCCAGTCCTTATAGGCCGCCTGTGAGAAATTCAGGCGAGCCGACGCATCGTAGGTCCAGGAAGACACGGAGTCGGGGACCGAATCGCTGGGGTCGTCCGGTTGCTCGACGGACTCAACCTGAGCCCGAACGGAGATTGCCCCCATCCCGAGGGTGAGGGCAATCAAGCTGCACGCCAGAAGGCGGAAACCGAAAGAACAGAATCTACTCAAGGTACTGCGATGCTAAGGTGGAAAGGACATAGAGAGGAATATTGATTCGGATTCGAACCTAGACAAAAACCTCTCCAAACGACATAAGGCTTCGCCAGAAATACCCTACAGTGCCAATCCCAACAGCCATTCCCAGATACCGGATGAAATGGTTTTGCTTGAGAAGCCAGCTCTGAAAAGATCCTGAGTGAAATTCAGGGTCGATCGGTGGGCGTTTTCCTGAAAAAGCCTAAGCTGAGGAAGCGGCTGTCAGCTACAGTTCGTTGTTCTTGATATCCTGAATTTCCTGGCGGATTTCGTGGGCCCGTTTCTTCAGCTCCATCAGACTCTTTCGAGCACGGGT
>CAZTDC010000115.1:0-8483 GCA_964612165.1 uncultured Salinivenus sp. | reverse complement strand
CCTCCTTGGGGCGACGCGGGTTGTTGAGCCACACGTCGCAGCCGGAGGTGAGCATCCGGCCCATCTCCATGTCGTACCCTTCCAGGAAGACAACCTTGCCCTCGAATCCCCGCTGTTGACTGATTTCGTAGATGCGCTGGATGAACCGCTTGCCGGCATCGTCGGCGGGATGGGCCTTCCCCGCGTAGATGAGCTGAATCGGACGATCCGCGTCGGTGAACAGGGCCCGGGCCCGGGCGGGCTCCCGAAAGATGAGCGGTGCCCGCTTGTAGGTCGCAAAGCGCCGCGCAAAGCCGATGGTAAGGGCCTCGGGATCGAGGTCCGGCTGCATCGGCAGGCTCTGGCTCTGCACCTTTGCCTTGACGTATTCGATCAGGCGCTCGCGGAGCGAGCACCGGTAGTCCCAGAGCGTCTCGTCACTCACGTCGTCAAGGCCCTTCCAAATTTCGGGGTCGTGGCGCTCCGTAAAGTCGCCGTCGAGCTGGTCGTCCAGGAAGTCTTGGGCCGGGCCGGCCGTCCAGGTGGGCAGGTGCACGCCGTTCGTGATCGAGTCGATGGGGACCTCGTCGAGCGAGCAGTCCGGATAGAGGTCCTCCCACTGCTGGCGCGCCACGTAGCCGTTGAGCTTCGACACGCCGTTGGCGGCCCGGGAGAGCTTGAGGCCGAGGACCGTCATCGTGAACGTCTCGTCGGGGTCCTCCGGGTGCACGCGGCCGTAGCTGAGGAGCTCGTGGTTGCTCAGGTGGATACGGTCTCGAAAGCCCGCCATCGCTTCCGTGAAGAGGTCGGGCTCAAAGTGATCGTGACCCGCCATGACCGGCGTGTGCGTGGTAAAGATGCTCCGCTCCTTCACCCACTCTTCCGCCTCTTCAAGCGTGTCGCCTTCGTGGAGACGTTCGTTCAACAGCTCCAGCATGAGGAACGCACAGTGCCCCTCGTTGGCGTGGTACACGTCCGGCTCCACCCCGAGTGCGCGCAGCATGCGAATGCCCCCGACGCCGAGGACGAGCTCCTGCCGGATGCGCTCGCGGTCGCCGCCCTGGTACAGTCGCCGCGTGAGGGGGCGAAACTTCTCCGAGTTGGCCTCGAAGTCGGTGTCGAGCAGGTAGAGGTCCGTTTGGCCGAGGGCAATCTTCCAGGCCCGGATTTGAACAGCCTGCGTGGCAATGCGCACCGTGACGGTGACCGGATCGCTGCCGCCGCGGCCCGTGACGAGGGAGACCGGGTGCTTGGCCGGATCAAGAACCGGATAGGTGGCCTGCTGCCACCCCTCGGCGTCGAACGACTGTTTGAAGTAGCCCTCCCGCAGAAAGAGCCCCACGGAGGTAAAGGGCAATCCGAGGTCGGAGGCCGCTTTTGAATGGTCGCCGGCAAGCACACCGAGGCCGCCCGAGTACAGGGGAATGCTCTCGTGGAGGCCGTACTCCATGCAGAAGTAGGCCGTGTTCGGGGCGTCCTCAATTTCCGGGTCCCGGTCCATGTACGCCTGATACTCGTCGTACACGGCATCAACCTCTTTCTGGAAGTCCGGATCGCCGAGCACCTCCTCCTTCGCCAGGCTGAGTGCGGCCTGTGGATTGTTGCCCGAGGTGCGAAACACCTCCGGGTTGAGGCGGCGAAATAGCGAGCGAGCCTCTGGGCTCCAGCTCCACCAAAGATTGATGGCGATCGACTGGAGCTTATCGCGGGTAGTCATTCGCAAGAAACAGTCAGTTCAGAGAGAGCGCTGAAAGCAATACGGCGCCGGGTCGAGCATACAGAAGGCACCTTCCCACCATCCCGGCTACGGCCGCCGCAGGCGGGGAGCCCGCCTTTCTAGGCGTGCAGTGGCAAATCCGTATCGCAGAGATTGGGGATCGACGATGGGAGTTTTATACATCGTGCCCTACAAGGGTCGTGGTCGGGACCGGATTTGCCAAGCGATTTGCGTGAAAATCTGATTATGCGCCGCCCGCAGGCAGGGGAGTCGCTGGGAAAAGCGCTTCCGAAAAAAATCGGATCGACGCTATGAGGAAGACGGGGTGCCCGGCAAGGTCGACGAACCGGGATTGCGCTTGTCGAGCATCGCGTCGTAGAGGGGGCCGAGCGCGTCGGGCACGTCGTGCTGCGCGAGTTCAATGCGGATGCGACGAAGCGTCTCGGCGTCTGGGCTACGGAGAAGACGGCGGTACAGGTAGGCCAGACGGAGAAGCAGGGCGGCTGTCTCCACGTCGTCGCTCGATCGTACGTGCATGGCGACCCAGTCGGCGCCGGTACGAGTGGGGTGGGGCTGGGCCCATTCTTCGTCGACGAGGACCGATCGAACGGGTTGGGGGACCGGCACTTCGAGCAGTCCGTCGGGGTGGAGCACCCCGATCGTCGCGCGATCCAACCGAAACGCCACGCCCCGATCCGGGTGTGGGTTGAGCGCGGTCCCGCTCCAGCTCTTTGCCTCATCGATGAGCTGGTCCACGGGGGTCGACGGTGCGGGCGACGCGGTAGGAGAAACCATTAAACCGACGAGAATCGATTGGACGAAAGGGAGTTATCCCCCCTCTGATGCTCTACCGCCCCATCCGTTCCGTAATCAACGCAACGGGGTCCTGCTTTCTCCGCGCTGCGCCCGAAACCGCTACGATGCCGAGTACACCTTCAGCTCTCGAACGTGGCCTCGCGGGCTACGCGTGGCGAGGTGAAGCATGCCCTCGGCCAGCTCCCGGGGCGTAATCCAGGTCGCGGGATCGGCGTCGGGCATGGCCTCGCGGTTGGCCGGCGTGTCGACCACGCCCATCGGGTAGAGGACGCTGGCGCGCAGGCCCTCCTCGCGTCCCTCCTTGTCGAGGGACTTCACGTACCCGGCCACCGCGCCCTTCGCCGCGCCGTAGAGGGCCGCCCCGGCCTGTCCCTCCGTCGCCGCCGGCGCCGACACGCCGAGCAGGAAGCTCCGATCCTGCTCCGTGAGCACGGGCCACGCGGCGCGGGCCGTGTTGAAGAGCGTCCGGAAGTTCATGTGCACCATCTGACGGTAGTCCCCCATCGAGGCCTCGGCGGCCGGCTGCATCGCGAACCCCCCCGCAATGCCGAGGACAGCCTCGAGCGGCCCCTCTTCCCCGATGGAGCGGAAGGCCTCGTGGGTGTCCACCTCATCGGTCAGGTCGCAGTCGAAGACCTGCGCGTTGGGGAACGAGGCGTCGAGGGTCGCCTTGTTGTCAGTGCCGTAGTCGATGAGGGCAAGGTCCCAGCCGGCGTCCTCGAAGACCTCGGCGGTGACTGAGCCAATGGCGCCGGCGGCACCGGTAATCGCAACAGTGGGCATAGAAGCGTGCAGATTTGCAGTCAGACAGAACGTGTCCCGGTAAAGTAGCGGTGCTCGGCGTTGAGGTCAACGTGCAATCCAAAAAGCACGTTGGCCCCTACGGATTGTCTGCGACCTCCTCGGCTCGCCCCGGGTCGAGCCATCGGTAAGCCGCGTCCAGAGTGTGAGTGATTCGAAATTGAGCAGTGGGGCACCCGACCTTCCGGTAGTACAGCTCGCCCGTCAGCCGCACGTCCTCGATGCGCCCGACGAGCACGGAGCGACTGCTACAGTCCACCCATCCCTCGTCCCGAAGCGTGTGAAACTGTTCGACGGCGCGCTCCATCTGCTGGGGCGGAAAGGCGACGCGGCGGACACGCCGGAGGTCGTACACCCAGTCGAACGCCGGCTCAAAATCGGGCGTCCGGACGACGTCCCGCCGGCTTTCCACCAGATCTTTACCGGACCAGCGGCGTCCGCCCGTGACGACGGCGAGAGCACGAGTGGGATTGACGCGGTAGGCATAGGCCATCCTAACTCCCTCCATTCGGACAAATCTGTGCGAGGATACGACACAGTTTGTCCCAAAGGAGCGCGTCGCGTTACGTAGAGCCAAGCCAGCGTCCCGGAGTTCGAAACGAGAACACGGCCCCAGCGGGCATTTACGTCGTCAGGCCGATCTCTGCGGCCGGCTCCTCAATGCCGAGCCATTTCCGCGCGTCCTCGACCGTTTCCACGATGGCGAACCGTTCGTCGGAGCAGTCCGCTTTTTCCTGATAGAGCGACCCGGTGTATTTCAGATCCTCGTCGGTCCCCACAAGAACAGACCGCCCCCGCTCCCCGACCAGTCCGTCCTCCTGATAGATTCGAACCCGTTCGACGATTTGCTCCATTTCCACCACCGTAATCACCGCACTGTGAATGAATCGAAGGTCGTACACCCAGTCGTAGTGAGGAGCAAACTGGTCATCGTCGATAATCTCTTCTGCCCCCTCCAGGACGTCGGCCCCGGTCCATTTGGAACTGGCATTCCGGATGATGACGAGCCCGTGCGTCGCGTTGAAATCGTAGGTGTAAGCCACTCTGACTCTTGAAGTGCGTGATGAGTGGGGGATGTGCAATTCTCTTAGAAGGAAAGATTAATCTTCGACGGGAGAGACGCAAATCCCCGGCCGCCCGGAAACCGGCAACAAGATTCTCAGCGTCGTCGGGCGAGGCGGGACGATGCGCAACGACATGATTCTGTATTTGACCCTCGCCCCGGTCCAAACGCCCTCCTTCTTCCCTCCACTTCACCACGTCCTCTTCTTTCCAGACGGATCAACTTAGAATCCGGCGGCCGTGCCTCCGCGTCGCGGATCCGCACCGCCGTAAAACACCGGGGTCTGGCCCGACCGCTCGTCCGGGTATTTGGCGCGCAGGGCCTGGGTGCGCCCCCATATTTCGTCGTAGAGGAGGAATCCCTCTTTCACCGTCCATCCGCGCGCCCGCAGGCTCCGGATGGCATCCGCCGACAGGGCAAACTCTTCGTACCCCAGGAACCGGGGCTTCCACTGGTGATGCACGAGCCGCGCCGTCACCGCCTCTTCAATGTCCATCCCGTGGTCGATCACATTCATGATCACCTGCGTCGTCGTCGTGATGATCGTCGACCCGCCCGGCGTCCCGAGCACCATGTACAGACGCCCGTCGGGGTCTTCCACGATCGTCGGGGACATGGACGACACCATGCGTCGATCCGGCGCCACCAAGTTTCGCTTCGTGCCCGACAGCCCGAACTGATTGGGGACTCCCGGCTTCAGCACGAAATCGTTCATCTCGTTGTTCATAAAGAACCCGGCCCCGTCGATCACGACCTTCGACCCGTAGCCGCTGTTGAGCGTGGTCGTCACGCTTACGGCCAGGCCGCTGCTATCGGCCACCGAGTAGTGCGCCGTCTCCTCCGATTCGGGCGGCATCACCGGCTGACCCGCGTCCACCGAATCGCTGGGCGTGACCTGGAGGGAATCGAACGACGCCATGCGCTCCTGCATGTACTCTTTCTCAATGAGCCCCTCCGTGGGAACACTCACGTGATCCGGGTCGCCCAGCCACTTCGCGCGGTCGGCAAAAACCCGGCGCATGGCCTCAGCGAGGTAGTGAACCGTCGCACTGGAGTTGTGCCCCATCTCGCCGATGGGCTTCCTCTCGGCCGCGTTGAGAAGCTGCGCAATGGCGACGCCGCCCGACGAGGGCGGGCCCATCGAGTGCACCTGGTATCCCCGATACGTGGTGCTCACGGGCGCCCGCTCGACGGCCCGGTACTCAGCCAGGTCCTCCTTTGTAATCAGTCCCCCGTTCTCCTGGAATTGGCGGGCAATCAGGGTCGCCGTCTTGCCCCGGTAGAAGCCCTCGCGCCCCTTCTCTCGAATCCGCTCGAGGGTTCGGGCCAGGTCCGTTTGAACGAACCGCTCACCGGGCCGATATGGCTTCGTCGAGTCGCCCTTCGTAAAGTACGTCTTCGTCGATGGAAACGCGGCAAAGTCCTCGTAATGATCGTTGAGCTGCGCGGCGGAGGACTCTCCCGACCGAGGAAGGGGAAAGCCTTCGCGGGCAAGCCGAACGGCCGGTGCCATCACCGTTGCGCGGTCGAGCGTGCCGTACTCGTCGAGCGCTTTCAGGAGGCCGGCCACTGTGCCGGGCACGCCGGAGGCAAGGTACCCCCGGCGGCTGCGCGTGCCCACCGGGCGGCCCTCGTCGTCGAGATACACCTCCTGGGTGGCGCCGCTGGGGGCATCCTCTCTGTGATCGATGGTCGTCACCGATCCGTCGGGCTGCCGGATCAGCATGAAGCCGCCACCGCCCAGATTGCCGGCGTAGGGGTGGACCACCGCCAGCACGAAGCCGGTGGCGACCGCCGCGTCGACGGCGTTGCCGCCCTTCTCCAGCATCTTGACGCCAGCCTCGGACGCCCGTCGCTTGGCCGAGACGACCATGCCGTTCTCAGCGTATTCCGGGACAGGGGCACCAGCCCGGGAAGCCCGGTCACTCGAAGGAGTGAAGGGAGCGGTGCTCCAGGCCGAGAAACCAACGGTCATCACTGCAAGGACGAGCGTGACGCCGAGGGCTTGGGCTTTCGAAAACGGTGACATGAATCAGGTTGGACGATGCCAGAGAAATCGTCCTTTCAATGTAGATCCGCTGCGCCCGAATGACAACATCGAGGGCATTACGGACCCCAGTATGTCGGGCGGGCGTTCGACAGCGCAGAAGACGCCCCCCGATAGAGAACCGGGGCAAATTGAGACCGCGCAGGACAATAAGTAGTATGAATCGAGCAGGCCGCTTCTTTCCTCTGGTCTTCCGGCCGCCTTCCTCAACCGAGATCCACTTATGCGACGATTTCCCGGGCCTTCTCTCACGCTTCTTCTTATTGTCCTGGTGAGCTGTTCGCCTTCCACCGAACCGGACACTCACTCGCATGACGGGGGCGAGCCCGGCGAGCACGCCACGGCCTACCCGGACCGCGTGACCCTCACCTGGGCGCAGGACCCGGCCTCCTCCCTCAGCGTCTCCTGGCGCACCGATTCGACCGTCACGTCACCGAAGGCCCAAATTGCACCGGCAAAGGCCGAACCTTCGTTTTACACGAAGGCCCGCACCATCGAGGCCACGACCCACCCGCTTGACGTGCCCGGCGTGCCGAGGGATTCGATCGACGGACCGTACCAGTACCACTCGGTCACCTTCGAGGGCCTGGCGGCCGACTCGACCTATGCTTACCGTGTGGGCGACGGCACGCACTGGAGCGAGTGGTTCCACGCCGAGACCGCCAGCACGAAGCCGGAGCCCTTCTCATTCCTCTATCTTGGCGACGCACAGAACAACCTCCGTTCCCACTGGAGCCGGGCCATCCGGGCGGCCTACTCAAAAGCGCCCGACGCCGCCTTCGCCATCCACGCCGGCGACCTCATCAATCACGGCGACCGCAACGTCGAGTGGGGCCGCTGGCACGAGGCGGGCGACTGGATCCAGAGCATGGTCCCCACCGTTCCGGTGCCCGGCAACCACGAATACTACGGGGGGAGCGAGTCGGATCGGCTCGGACGCCTTGTTGATCGCGACGACCCGCACCTGTCAATCCACTGGCGCCCGCAGTTTGCACTCCCCCGGAACGGTCCCGACGGCTTGAAAGAAACGGTCTATTCGTTCGACCACCAGGGCGTGCGTGTGATTGGGCTCAACACGATGGCGGCCAAGCTGGATTCGACGATGCTCCAGCGCCAGACGGAATGGCTGGAAACGACGCTCCAGGCCCCCGACGCCCGCTGGATCGTCGTCACGATGCACCATCCGCTCTTCTCCTCGTCTGAGGGCCGCAATAACCCGGACCTCCGCGCGGCCTGGCGGCCGCTTTTCGAGGAGTACGGCGTCGACCTTGTCTTGCAGGGCCACGATCACACCTATGCCCGGGGCCGTGAGAACCTCACGCAGGGGATTAATGCCCGCCCGTCGGGCGGCACGGTGTACGTCAATTCGGTGAGCGGGGCGAAAATGTACGACATCAAAGCCGATCGGTGGCAAAGCTATGAGGGCATCGAGCTGGAACGAGGCGCCGAAAACACCCAGCTCTTTCAGGTCGTCCGCGTCGAGCGCGACACGATGCGATACCGGTCCTACACGGTGACCGGCCACCGGTACGACGCCTTTGACCTCGTACAACAGGAGGGAGAGGCTCGGAATAAGATGATCCGGCGCGTACCTGAGGCCGTCGAGGAGCGGACGCACGACAACACGATCCCGTACGACCGGCCGTAGAAGAACGGTCGGCCTCGAGGGAGGGACCCTCGACGTTCGGCATGCACTCCAATGGAGCGACTTGGGCTCCGCGCTCCACGTTCTCGCCGATCCGCGACCCGGAATCTCCCCAACGCCGCAGTCCTCACTGGCGGGCCTCGATGATCCGGCGGTGACTCCGCAGCGAGCGTGCCCACTCCCGGGCGTCGTCGACCATAAAGACCACCTGCGTCCCACCCTCCAGCCCCAATCGGAGGCGACGGGCATTGGGGTCGATCTCCTCGATCTCGCGGAGAGAAATTCGGCGGCGGTAGTGCCCGCGGAGCCCCCATCCGGACAGCACCAGCCGGTCGGCGTAGAGCCGCACCCGCCCCCAGAACAGCCACCGGTCCGCCAGGGAGAGGGCACTGGTTCGAACGGGGATGTCGGACGC
>CAZTDC010000114.1:0-8608 GCA_964612165.1 uncultured Salinivenus sp. | reverse complement strand
GAGCGCCCGAACCGCTCTTCGAAGTGCTTGGCAAAGGTCTCGGGCGTGCCGAAGCCCACCTCGTAGGCCACCTCCGACACCGTGCCCGCGTCGTCCCGCAGGAGCTGGGCGGCCACGTCGAGCCGGTAGTGGCGAATGAAGACGGCGGGGGTCAGGTCGGTCCATCGCTTGAGCTTGCGGTGGAGCTGGCGCGGGCTCAGCCCCACCTCGGCGGCGAGGTCGTCGACCGTAAAGGAGGTGCGGGACCGGTGGTTGTCGATGGCGTCGGTGACGCGGTCGAGAAAGGCCTCGGCCTCGGGCGTCGGGTCCACGTCCGGGGCCAGGTGGCGCTCGGGTGCGTCGGTGGGGGCCCCGGCCCAGTGGGCTTCCAGCAGCCGACGGATGCGCGCCTTGAGCTCGGCCATGGAGAACGGCTTGGTGACGTACGCGTCGGCGCCGGCGTCGAGGCCGGTCACGGCGTCCTCCTCCGTGGCCCGGGCCGTCAGGAGGACAATGGGGAGGTGGCGAAGATCCTCGTCGTCCCGGATGCGCCGACAGAGCTCGATGCCGTTCAGGGTGGGCATCATGAGGTCCGTGAGGATGAGATCCGGGTCGACCTCGCGGGCTTTCGCCAGCGCGTCCTCCCCGTCGGGGGCCGTCAGGACGTGGTAGTCGTCGGTGAGGTGGCGACGAAGGTAGGCCCGCACGTCGGCGTTGTCCTCGACGACCAGGACGACCGGCTGGTCGGCCTCCCCCTGGAGCGCGCCGTCGCCCGTGGGGGCGGCCGGACGGTCGGACGACCCTACCGGCGGGGCCTCCTCTGCCGTCCCGACGTCGTCGGTCTCGACCGCGGAGGGGTCGGCGGGGGGGACGGGCAGGCGCACGGTGAAGGTGCTTCCCTCGCCCGGGGTGCTGTCCACCTCGATGGTGCCGCCGTGGAGTTCGGCGTACTCGCGGGCGAGCGCCAGCCCCACGCCCGTGCCCGTTCGGCCCTCCGTCTCGTCGTGGACGGTGTGGAACCGCTCGAAGATGGCGTCCTGTCGCTCGGGGGCAATGCCGCGCCCGGTGTCCGACACGCGAAGGCGGGCCGTGGGGGGCGAGCCGTCCGTCACGTCGAGCTGGACGGTGACCTGTCCCCCCTCAGGGGTATGCTGAAGGGCATTTGAGAGCAGGTTGCCCACGATCTTCTCCAGCTTCTCGGGATCGACGCGACACGGATGGGACCCGACCGCCGACTCGAACGACAGTTGGAGTCCCCGGCGCTCCGCCAGCGGCACGAACGAGCGCGTCATTCGACGCAGGTCGGCGACCAGATCCCGGGGCTCCGGCTCGATCGACGGCCCGGTCGTTTCCAGTCGCGAAAGGTCCAGCAGCTGTTCGGTCAGGCGGTGCAGGCGGCCAACGTTGCCCTGCAGGATCTCCAGCTTTTCCCGCACGGCTACCGACACGTCCCCCACGGTGCCGTCGAGCACGTCCTGGAGGGTGCCCTGCAAAATGGTGAGGGGCGTCCGCAGCTCGTGGCTGATGTTGGCGAAGAACCGGTTTTTCTCGGCGTCGAGCGTCTCGAGGCGGCGGGCCTGCTCTTCGGTCTTTTCTTTCTCCTCGGCAAGCTGGGCCGTGCGCTCGTCGACCATGCGCTGGAGCTTTTCTTTCCGACGCCGCAGGGCACGGGTGCGCCACGCATACGCACCCCCAAGAAGAAGGAGAACGACGACCACCGAAAGGCCCCGAAACCAGGCGGTCTCGTGGTAGGCCTTCGGTACGGTGAAGGTCAGGTGTGCAGGGGGACCGGTCGGGCCGTTCGCCAGCTGGGCGCGCACCTCGAATCGATACGTTCCGGGAGACAGTCCCGTGTAGCGGGTGAAGGATTGCTGCGTCCGCGTCCAGGTCGTGTCGTGGGGCGGCAGGCGGTATTCGTACTGGACGGACCGCCCCCGGGCCAGCTGCACGCCGGCAAAGTTGAAGCTTACCGTCCGTTCGTTGGCCGCAAGGCGCGTCGAGTCGGTGAGCCGGCGCGTCGAGTCGTTGACGCTCCAGCGGGTGAGGAGGGTGGTGGGCGCCGTCGGCGTTTCGTCCAGCACGGAGCGGGGCAGCTTCGAGAGGCCTTCCGAATGAGAAACGTAAAGCGTGTCCTCGTAGAGCTGGGCCGCGAACGTGCCGTTGGACACAAGCCCATCGGTCACGGTGAGACGGCGATGGAGGCGGCCCGACCGCGAATCGACCACGTACAATCCGTCCTTCGTTCCCACAAATAGGAGAGAACCCCCGACGGGGGTGAGATGTCCATTGCCGGCCTCCGGCAGGACCTGCTCCACGCCGGGGGCCCGTTCGTTCAGTCCAACCCGCACGAGGCCGTGCTTCTGAAAGGTCATCCAAAGCGCCTGATTCTGGATGACCATGCTTTCAATGCCCGTTCCTCGATACTCGGGCATCGCAAGAAGAGTGTCGGCCTGGTGGGGACGGCTCGGGGGCAGACGGAGAAGCGCGCCGGGGGTGTATGCGAGAACGTTGCCGTCCGGCGCGAGCGCAAACTTGTAGTACCCTCGTTTTTCCCGGGGCCAGCGCCAGAGTGTGTCCGGGGTCGCCGTGGCTTGCGGACGAAGCCGCACCAGCCCATCGTCCGTCCAGAAATACCCGGTTCCGCTCGGGCGGACGACGCCCCTCGTGGCCGAGAGAGACGTGTTTACGGAAGACCACCCGTCCGCCCCCCGTCGAAACCAGCCGCCCCGGGTCAGGGTGTGCAGGGCGCCGTCCTGCCCCTTCACGGCCAGGGACGCCCATTTGCCGTTCGGGCCGAGAACCCGGCGTTCCGGATCGGGGTGGAGGCGGAAGAGCCCCTTTCCCCAGCTTGCGGCCCACAATTCCTGCCGGGTCGAGTCGACCCCGAAATCGAGCATCCACCGGAGCGCGACTCCGTCAATTTGAGTTCTGTGTCGGGCCTGGGGGGCGGGCAGGTGAAGAAGGCCGTCCCCCGTTCCAATCCAGAGCCCGCCCTGGGCATCTTCGAGTACGGTCTGATACAGCGTGTGCGGAAGGCCCAGCTCGGGAGTGAAGGACACCGTCCCGGTTGATTGCCAGCGGACCACCCGGTTCTGATCGACGCCATAGAGGTGGTCGGTCCCCGCGTGAAGTTCCGAGTGCCCCGTCGACGAGAAAGCCGTGTTCCGGCCCGAAGAGAGATCGACGCGGTAGGTTCCTGTGGACTGCGAAACCAGTGCTGTCTGCGGTCCCTCCATCCGCGCGCTGACCCACCGGTCTCGGGAGGTCTGGGCCTGCGGCAGATCGAGGAAGGTTACGGCCCCGTCCCTGGAAACCCGGCCCAGGCCGTGTCGCTCGTCGACCACCCAGAGGGTGCCGTCGGGCGCGAGGGTGGCATCGGTGACGCCGAGGCCAACGGAGGAGTCAAGGTTCGCAAGGGCACCGGTTTGAATGGGGTAGTCGTACGAGCGCTTGGTGACCGTCCGGGTCCCGGGCGGGCGCCGCCAGAGTCCTTTTCGCATGACCGCCAGGAGGGTATCGTTGCGGCTGAGCAGGCGGATGGGATCGTTCGTGTCATTGGGAAGGGGGGCGACCCAGTCGACGCGCCCTCGCCGGAGACACACGATTGCCTGGGCCTGCAACGCAGCGCAGATTCTGCCGGAGCTGCGTGCGTGCACGTCGACCACGTGCGGCGTGCCGAGCGAGTCTGGAAGCGGGACCGGCTGAATGGAGTGCCCGTCGAACACGGCCAGTCCCGCCTCGGTCCCAATCCAGAGCCGCCCGTTGGGCCCCTGCTCCAGCGCGACGACGGACTCGTGGGGAAGCCCGTCTCGGAGCGTGTAGTGACGGTACGGCACCGTGTCGTCCGCTTCGACAGTCGAGGCCACGAACAGCAGCGCGAGAAGCGAGCCGAGAACCACGGCAGACCAGCAACGGAGCTCAACATCCGTACCAGGCATTGATGGGAGCCACCTGTCCAGGAGAGGAGAGAAGCGAAATCATCCCCGAGCGACAGTCGGGGAGATAAAGAACCAACACAAGAAACGCAATTATCTTCACTGTTTCTGTACGCGACGACACTGGGAACGTGTTCGGGGGAAACAGCACCCCGAGGGCATCTCCCTGCTTTTTCCTCCTGTCAGACAGGGGACCTCCATCGCGTGGAGCCGAGAACGGTCGACGACCTGGGACTTTCACCGGTTGGCTTCAATGTTGTCAGAGTCGTTGTGCAAGGTGACTTGCCCCGCCGCGTCGGCGTCGAGGTAGCGGGCGGCCGACACGGCCACGCCCTCATTTGTGATGACGAACGTCTCGTCGAGCAGAGCGAGGTTCTTGAGCGTCCCTCTTGCGCCAACTCGACGGCCAGCGTCACGGCCTGGACCAGCGTCTCGCTGTCGACGGACGGGCGCTCGGCGCAAACGTCTTTGAGAAGATCGGAGGGGGCTTCCATGGCAGGATCGAAACGGGGAGCGAACAACGCCGGGAGGGGAAAAGTACGCTCTCGCCATTAGCCCCCTCCACCGATAAGCCCCCGCTGTGCCCTTCGTTGTGGACTCGGCTGCACGTCCTGGACACTGGCCCCGCCTCGGCAGGAAACTGGCCGTCGTTCTCGCCCTCCTTCTCTGGACGACCCCGTTGCACGGCCAGAACCACGGGCGCACCGTGACTTGGCGGGCCCATCCACCCACCGCCCACGGATTCGACGCCGTCGCTCTCGCCACCGCCGCGGACCGCGCCGCCGACCGGGCCCCGCCCCTCACGAGCCTGCTCGTGGCGCGGGGTACCACGACGGTGGCGGAGGTCTACTTTGGCGAGGGCGGACCGAATCAGGGCGCCAACTTGAAGTCCGCCAGCAAAAGCATCCTGAACGCACTCACCGGCGCCGCGCTGGTAGACGGACGCCTCGACGGACTCGACCGGCCGATCGGTCCCTTCTTTCCGGACCTGCTGGCCAACGCGCCCCGGAAGCAACAGATTACAATCAGCCACCTGCTCACCCAGCAGGCCGGCCTCGAGTCCACGAGCTTCGGCAACTACGGGGCGTGGGTGGCGAGCCGCGACTGGGTGGCCGACGCCCTGCGCCGCCCCTTCGTGGACGTGCCCGGCGGTGAGATGATCTACAGCACCGGCACCACGCACGTCCTGGGCGCTGTTCTCGCTGAGGCGACGGGTCGGTCGCTTCGGGCCTACGCGCAGGACCGCCTCTTCGACCCGCTCGGCGTCCGCATCCGGAGCTGGCAGCAGTCGCCCGCGGGCCGCTACTTCGGCGGCAATAACTTGTCCCTTACGCCCCGCGCCCTGCTCCGGGTCGGCCAGCTCTACCTGAACGGCGGACACTTCCGGGGGCGGCAGGTGCTGCCGTCGGCGTGGATCGACCTCTCGTGGCGCACCTACGTCCGAGAGACCTATCACGGCCACCAGTACGGCTTTCTCTGGTTTACGCACACGTTCGGCGGGGAGCGCGTGGCCTTCGCCTGGGGCTACGGCGGACAGTACCTCTTCGTCGTGCCCCGGCTCAACCTCGTCGTGGCCTGCACCTCGTCCCTCGCCCGCCGCCCGCCCGGCAGCGAGAATCATAACGAGCAGATCCTTCGCCTGCTGGGCGAGCATATCATTCCGGCGGCCCGCGGGCCGGAGCCCGTCGACCCGTGGCCGCCGCTCCCGCGCCCTGTATTCGGGTGGTGACGGCTCAAACCTACTGCGTCGGGTACGACGATTATGAAACGTAATACGCTCCTCAAAAGTAATACGACCTGTTGATAGATACACAATAAACTCCCCGCTGCAATCATGGGCACCTCGACCGTTACGAAGAAAGGCCAAATCGTCATTCCGGCCCCTCTTCGTCGAAAGCTCGGTTTCGAGCCGGGCACCAAGGTCCTCATCACAGAGGGAGAGGAGGGAGAGGTGCGTGTGCGCCCTCTTACGCGCAGCCACTTCGAACAGTACGCCGGTCTTCTTTCGGACGGCTCCGCCACTGACCTCCTCGTGGACGAGCGAGCGCGGGATCGAGAGCGAGAGGACCCCGACTCGTCGGCTGCTTCTGGATAATCGCTTTCCCCTACACGTCTCGATGTCTTCGCTTGTGCTCGACAGCTATGCTCTTCTCGTCTATTTCGAGAAGGAGACCGGCTGGGAACGGGTAACGGACCAGTTGACCGCCGCCGCGAACGAAGACGTGGAGCTCCTGCTCAGCGTCATCAATTGGGGAGAGATGGACTATGTCCTCCGTCGGTCGTACGACCGCAGCGTAGCAGACGAGGTGCTTTCCGTCATTGACAGGCTGCCCATTGAGGTCATCGACGCGGATCGGTCGCATGCGCGAGCCGCATCTCATTTCAAAGCACGAGGTGGATTGTCATACGCCGATTGCTTTGCGGCCGGTCTTGCCCAACAGGCCGACGGTCCCGTTATCACTGGTGACCCTGAGTTCGAACAGATCGAAAACGACATCGAGGTATTGTGGCTGGAGTAGCGTCTTGTGACGCTTTCCTTCCTTCAGACCATCGCTTTTTGGCTGCATGTGACGGATTCGAAAGACGGTTGTCTCAAAGCCGCCTCTTTCGTACGCTTTACCGTCCAGGCGTCTTGCATTCACTCGTGTCCAATCGGGCGGCAGTGTGGAGGGGAGGGACGAGTTCATTCATGTCCAGCGGTCGTTCGTTTTGTCCTATGCCTTCAGCTTCAGATTCTTCATTGAACGCGTCCGACAAGGCCCTTCCCGACGACCTCGGCGGGGTGGCCGGCCTGCTCGACATTGAACTCGTGGAAACGGGGCCGGAGCGCGTGACGGCCACCATGCCGGTAACCTCGAAACACCACCAGCCCTTTGGGGTGCTGCACGGGGGCGTGAGCGTCGTGCTGGCCGAGAGCGTGGCCAGCGTGGGCGCCTACCTGGCGGCGCCGGAGGGGTACACGGCCGTCGGCCTGGAGGTAAACGCCAACCACGTGCGGTCGGTTAAGACGGGCCGACTCGCCGCCGTGGCGACGCCCCTGCACACCGGCGGAACCACGCACGTGTGGGACGTCAAAATTCGCCACGAAGGCGAAAAGCTCATCTGTGTGAGCCGGTGCACGCTCGCCATCGTTCAACGGTCGGACGAGACCTCATCGTAACCCGCCTCCCGTTTCCGATCCATGTCGGACTCGTTCATTCCCGGCCTCCACCACGTGACCGCCCTCTCGGGCGCCGCGCAGGCCAATCTCGATTTCTATACGGGCGTCCTGGGGCTGCGCCGCGTCAAGACGACGGTCAACTTTGACGACCCGAAGACACACCACCTGTACTACGGCGACACGGTGGGCCGGCCCGGCACCGTCATCACGTTTTTCCCGTGGCCGCAGGCCCGGTTGGGGCGCGTGGGCGCCGGCATGGTAAATGCCGTGGCCTTTGCCGTGCCCCCGGATACGCTCGACGACTGGGCGGCGCACCTCGACGACGCCGACGTGACGACGACCCGCTTCGATCGATTCGGGGAGCCCGGGCTCCGATTCGAAGATCCCGCCGGCCTCTCGCTGGAACTGGTGGCCACCGACCACATGGAAAACGCCGGAGCCTGGAGCGACGGGCCGGTGCCGGACGACCGGGCCATCCGCGGGTTTCATGCCCCCACCCTGCCCGTCTTCTCCGACGACAGCACCCCGGACCTGCTGCGCGAGGTCTTCGGCTGGACCCAGGTCGACGAACAGGAGGACCGCCTCCGCTTCCGGGCGCCGGAGGCCGACTTGGCCGACCGGATCGACCTGCTGATTCGCGACCGGCACCCCTCGGGCCGCATGGGCACGGGCACGGTGCACCACGTGGCCTTTCGGGCCGGCAACGCCGACGAGCAGCGGCGCTGGCAGCAGGCGCTCCGCGGCCACGGCATTCAGGTCACCGACGTGAAGGACCGGCAGTACTTTCAGTCCATTTATTTTCGGGATCCAAACTGGACGTCCGGGATTCTCTTCGAGATCGCCACGGACGGCCCCGGCTTTCTCGAGGACGAGTCGGAAGCGGAGCTTGGAGCGTCGCTCCGGCTTCCCTCCTGGCTCGAATCGCGCCGGGAGGAGATCGAGACCAACCTTCCGTCCCTCACGCCCCCCGCCCCCGAGCGGTCGTAATCCGCCGCTCCCTGTTCCGCATCGACGCTTCTCCACACCGACCCTCCGTTCCCATGCCCACTTCCGATGGCGTCCATCAAGACCAGGCTGTGCTCGACGGGGGCGCCTCCCTGTCCGACGCCCAGGGTGCTGTTCTCCTGTTTCACGGCCGCGGGGCCTCGGCCCGGGGCATGCTCAGCCTGGCCGACGAGCTCGACGTGCCCGACGTGGCCTACCTCGCCCCCCAGGCGGCCGGCCGATCGTGGTACCCCGAGTCGTTTATGGCCCCGATCGAGGACAATGAACCCACGCTCAGCTCGGCCCTCCAGGTCGTGGACGACCTGATTGACCGCGTCTGTGAAACTGCCCTGACCGAAGAACAGATCGTTCTGCTCGGCTTCTCGCAGGGGGCGTGCCTGGCCACCGAGTACGCGGCCCGCCACCCGCAGCGCTACGGGGGCGTCGTGGGTCTCAGCGGCGGCCTCATCGGGCCCGAGGGGACCGACTTCGACTACGAGGGCACGCTCGACGGCACGCCCGTCTTCCTCGGGTGCAGCGACCAGGATCC
>CAZTDC010000113.1:0-8614 GCA_964612165.1 uncultured Salinivenus sp. | reverse complement strand
TCAGAGTGCGCCCTGAGTGAAACGAGGAAGTACTTTCAGAGTGCGCCCTGAGTGACACGAAGAAGTGCTTTCGGAGCGCGCCCTAGGCGAACCGCGGAAGTGGTTTTAAACCGCGCCGTGAACGAAGGAGATGAGGCTCACTCGCTTTCGGAGGCCGACAAGACAAGTTCGGCCAGCACCGGGCAGTGATCGGAGGGAAAGTGCCCGTTCCACCGGTCCGTAAGGGTGCCGTGGCGGTGCACCGCAAGGGGTCCCCGAACGAAAACATAGTCGATGCGACCATCCGGCTGAACGGTGCCCTCGAATCCATTGAAGGTGGAAACGGGCCCGTGGTGGGGCACCGTCGTCTCATCCAGGGCGTCGCGAAGCGGCTCTCCTTCCGTCTCTTGCGTAAGACACCGGTACGGCGCCGTGTCGGGCGTCGTGTTGAGGTCCCCGACGACGGCCCCTGGAGCGGGACCGGCGAGGCTGTCGATCCGGGCGCGGAGGAGACGGGCGCTCTCGCGACGAGCCTGTGCGCTGTCGTGGTCGAAGTGCGTGTTGACGAGGTAGAGGGACCGCGACGTGTCGGGCATCGACGCCTCCATCCAGGTCGCCACGCGGGGATACGACGCTCCCCAACTCTTGCTGCCCGGCACGGTCGGCGTGTCCGACAGCCAGAAGGTGTCGTGGCGAACGGGCGTAATGCGACCGGAACGGTAGAAGAGGGCGCAGTGCTCGTCGGTCCCCGCCTCCCGCCCCGTACCCACCCAGTCGTAGCCCGGCAGCCGTTCCTCAAGGTCGGCAAGCATCTCGGGCAGCGCCTCCTGCACGCCCACCACGTCGGGGGCATGGAAGCGGAGTACGCTGGCCACCGCGTTGCGCCGCTCGGACCACGACGGCTCTCCCTCTCGAGGAGCCGCCACCCGTAGGTTGTACGTCATGAGACGAAGAGTAGCCATCACAGACAGATTCAGACTGTGAATCTATAGCCAGCGAGGATGCGTGGTTCTCCTCTTCGGCTTCAGGCTTCCCCCCTTGTTTCGGACCAGCACACGTCCACCAATCGGAGGTCCTCAGCGGTCGGAGGAGGCCTCAAAAGCCAACGGAGGCGACGCTGCCGTGCCTTCGGATTCAAACAGAAAAATAAGCCTCTGAGCGGGGCACGTCCAGCGGGGGCGCGCTCCGAGCATCCCCCTCAACAGAAAACGGGAGCAGCGGCTGCTCACCACTGCTCCCGTCAATCACATCGTCTCCCTTGAAGAAGGGAGTATGTTACATCGGACTAGAAGTAGAGCCCGATGTTGATGTTGAAGGCCACGTTCCAGTTGTCGTTGTTCCGCTCAGCCATCACACTGGGGAATCCATCGAAGGGATGGTTGAACGGATGGCCCTTGCTGACATTGAGATCCGTGTAGACGAACAGCGGACCGGCGGACGTGAGCACCCCGATGTCGTGGGTGACGTTGTCATTCCAGCCGTCCACGGACTTCGTGACCGCACTGAAGTCGTAGTACGGTTTGAACTCCGAAATCGGACCGGCATCGACCGGGATGTGATAGGCGAGGCTGGACGAGTAGACGGTGTGTTCACTCGCCACGCGCTGGGGGAAGCCGTACGCTCCCATGATGACGAAGTCCTCAGCGCCGTAGTTCACGCCTGCGTTGTTGTCAAACGCCTGCTTCTCGCCGTCCGTGAGCGGCGGGTTAAGCTCCTGCTGGGAAACCTGCAGCTTCGCGTCGAAGCCACTGTATCGTCCGTGCAGGTGCACCGCTGCCGCTCCATGCGAGCCGGTGTCGCCATTGCCTTGATTGAGAAGCTGGCCCCCCTGCAGAGAAACGCCGAGGTTCGTAGACCCGAGGTCGCCATGGTCGAAGGTGTAGGCCACCTTGGCGTTGACCTGGTTCTGCTCGCTGATGTCCGAGCGAAGGTCATTCCCACCAGGAACCACCTGGTAGCCAGCCGCGCTCACCGGAGCCACGTCATAGGAGTACCGCGCATAGTCCTGTCCGGCGAAGAAATCGGTTTGTTCGGCGTTCATGTAGTAGGCTCCTTTCAGCTCCCAGTTGCCGGGGGTGTAGATAACTTTGATCCCGGCGTCGTAGTCGTCTTCTAGGCCCACATAGTACGCGCTGTTGAAGAACCAGCTACTAGAGGCATAGGGCTGGATGCCGAACGGCACCTGGCTCACGCCGACCTGAAACTGGCGATTGTCGCTGAACTCGTATCCCACCCAGCCATGGTGAATAAACAGTCCACCGAAGGACTCCGGGTAGATGGCGTACTCCGTGTCGAAGATCAGGCCACCGTACGAGCCATTGGCGTTAATCCGGAAGGTATCGAACGTGAATCCCCCGTTGGCCAGAACCTTATTGATGGATTCGTCAACCGCAAAGCGGCTGTCGTAACTTCGAAAGAGCGTATTGAAGCGGAGCGAGCCGCCGACGTTGACACTGAGAGACGGGCCGTCGTCCTCCTGGGCCGCCGAAGAGGGTCCTTCGGACTCGGCGTCGGACGCTTCGTCGTCCTCATCGTCTTCGTCGCCGTCAACGACGGTGATGCCGTCCGTACTGTTGGACGGGGTCTCGCCATCGGTGGCCTGTGTGACCTGGCCGACGGCTTGCGCCGGCAGCAAAAGGCCGGCGGTGAGAAGGAGGGTGAGTAGTGTAGTGAGAAACCGATTCATAGGCACGAAATCGGGTTATGGATGAGTGTGTGCGGGATGTCGTACTAGAACAAAGCAGACCGAGAATGGTCCGCCATTGTCGTGTAAATCAGAGGAAGAGAGTGCAACAATATCGTTGGGCGATCTTGCGCATGTCTCCCTCCAAAAAAATCCCCCGGCCGAACGGTCGTCGACCGGGGGATACAGCGCACGAGAGGCGCCACGTCAACAGATGGACTACTTGCCTTCAGAGTCCGACATGTCCGAATCCTCCGGGCTCGACGAGAACATCGCGTCGTCCGGAAGCGTCTCGACCGGCTCGCTGGACGCAGCGCACTCCTCGGCCTGCTGCATCCACTGCTTCACGTCGTCCTGATTTTCTTGAATCCACTGCTGAGCCGCTTCCGGCTTGCTCATATCGCCCCGGTTGCGGAACTTGTTCATGAGACTTCCAACCTGTTCGTCGTTGGCCTCAAACTCCTTGAGGAAGCACACGACCTCCTTCGGAAACTCGTCGACGAACTCGTTGTCGACGATCGTGAAGATATCTTCGGGTTCGCCCCAGATGTCGACATTGTCGTTGGTCTTCGCCCCGTCGACATACTTGATGTCGTAGACGTTCCATTTCCAATGCGGCTTCCAGCCCGCGACGGCGATGGGCTCTTCTTCATTGATGGCCGATTTGAGCGCCTGCCAGTTGGCCGGCCCACCGGCCGCCTGGACTTTGAACTGATCGCTCATGCCGTACAGCTCAATGGTGTTGCGGATCTGGCCGTTGATTGCGGCGCCCGACTCGATTCCGTTAATTGTGCCGTCCAGTTCGCTCGCGTAGTCGGCGAAGTCGGGGAACGTATCGACTTCTACGTACTCCGGCACGACAATACCGACGGACGTGCCCTTGTAGGTGTAGCCCAGTTTGTTGGACTTCTCCTTGTTCTTCTCCCAGGGATCCTTGTGGGTGGTGGGGAGCCATGCCTCGTTGAAGAAGTCGGCGTCTCCTCCAGCGACGGACGAGAAGGCGATGCCGCCGCCGCTTACCTCGTTTACCGTCACGTCCATGCCGAGGCTATCCTCGAGGATGGCCTCCTGCATATAGGTCATGGCCATTCCCTCAATCCAGTTGACCGTGACCATATTCA
This sequence comes from uncultured Salinivenus sp., assembly GCA_964612165.1. GTDB lineage: Bacteria > Bacteroidota > Rhodothermia > Rhodothermales > Salinibacteraceae > Salinibacter. The sequence goes on along the minus strand of CAZTDC010000113.1, from coordinate 4,831 downwards.
TTTCTTTCGACACGTCCTGGCTGCCTGAGCCTCCCCCACAGCCAGCCAGACCGGTGCCGAGGACCCCGAGCACCAGAGCGGCCGCGAGGAAAGAACGAGATGCTACAGAGAGTTTGTTCATGGGTGATGGTTCCTTTTGTGGGAAGAGATTCAAAGTGGTGTAAGCGTACAGGTGTGCTAGCGAGTCTGAGTGGTGGATGCTCCGGCCTTTTCGCCGGCCGCCTGCGTCACGCGATCCAGGAAGATCGCGAGGATGACAATTCCAAGTCCTCCCTCAAATCCCTTGGCAATGCGGAGCTGGGTGAGTCCCTCCACGACCGGCTGGCCGAGCCCATCGGCCCCAATCAGGGCAGCGATCACGACCATCGACAGGGCAAGAAGTACCGTCTGGTTCACGCCCGCCAGGATGGTGGGGAGCGCCATGGGAAACTCCACCTTGAACAGCATCTGTGAAGACGTCGACCCAAAAGATTGGGCCGCCTCGATGGCCTCCTCCGAGACCTGCCGGATGCCGAGGTTCGTCAGCCGCACGCATGGGGGCGTCGCGAAGATGAAGGTTGCAATGACCCCTGGGACTGTTCCCAGATTAAATAGAACGACGGCCGGAATGAGGTAGACGAAGGGCGGCATCGTCTGCATGAAGTCGAGAATGGGACGGACGACTTTGTCCACCACCTCGCTCTTTGCGGCCCAGATGCCGATCGGAATGCCGACAATCAGAGAAAAGAGGGAGGCCGTGGCGATGAGGGCCAGCGTCTGCATGGTAACCTCCCAGTACCCCATGCCGATAACGAACTCCGTCCCGAACAGCATGAATTCAAGGTCCGTGAGCAGGCCCATCCCGAAGAAGGTGAACAACGCAACGCCCCGTGTGGCTACCCACCAGGCCAATGCCGTGAAGACCAATACCATCGCCCACCCCGGCAGGAACAAAAGCAGATCTTCGAGCGCCGAGGTGGTGGTGCCAATCACGGTCGTCACGCCATCAAAGAAGGCACCAAAGTTGTCTTTTAGCCACTGAATTAAAAGCTCAAACCAACCGCCAAGATCGAGCTCCATGAGCGAATGTGGTTGTCTTGATTTCAACAGTTCGTTCAATCAGAAGAGCCCCGCATGCTACGCGGCCTCCATCTCCTTCTCCTCCCGAGTGGCCTCCCGGGTTTTCGAAACGTTGCTGGCATTTCGAGACACTTCCTCCATCACGTCTTCCTGGCTCACGACGCCCAGAAGGGTTCCACTACTATCGCGAACGGCAACAGGCCCGTCGGTGGAAAGGACGCGGGGAAGCACCTCCGCAATCGAAGTGTGAGGGGAGACCGCCGGATCCTGATCGGCCACGCGGTCCGACTCGTCACTGCTTGCATCGCGCATGACCGTTCGGACCGGAATGACCTTCGTTCGATCCACGTTTTGGACGAAGGATTCGACGTAGTCGTCGGCCGGATTGGTGAGGATTTCCGTGGGCGTGCCGATCTGAGCGATACGGCCATCTTTCATGATGGCGATCCGGTCGCCCATCTTGAGCGCCTCATCCAAATCGTGGGTAATGAAGAGAATGGTGGCGGCCGGATCCCACATGTCTTGCAGGTCCAGCAGTTCGTTCTGCATATCCTCACGGATGAGGGGGTCGAGGGCGCTGAAGGCCTCGTCCATCAGCAGAATCTCGGGATCGTTCACTAACGCTCGGGCGAGCCCGACGCGCTGCTGCATGCCCCCACTCAGTTCACCGGGGTTGCTATCCTCGTATCCTTGAAGTCCCACGAGGTCGAGGGTACGTTCGGCCTTCTCTCGGCGCTCCTCCTGGTCGACCCCGCTTACCTCAAGACCGTACTCCACGTTGCCCAGCACGCTCCGGTGGGGAAACAGGCCGAAGTTCTGAAACACCATCGACATCTTCGTCCGCCGGAGCTGTCGGAGCCGATCCTCGTCGTACTGAATTACGTCCTCTCCGTGCACGCGGACTTCCCCAAAGGTGGGCTCAATGAGCCGATTCACGCATCGGAGAAGCGTGGACTTTCCGCTTCCCGACAGGCCCATCACCACGAAGATTTCCTGCTCCTCCACCTCGAACGAGGCGTCATTGACTGCGATCACGGACCCGGTTTCCTCTTTCACCTCAGCCTTCGAGAGTCCTTCCTGGGAACGTTTCCGAGCTTCTTCCGGATCGCCGCCAAAGATTTTCCAAAGGTTCTCGACCTCAATAACAGCCATGACGGATCAGTGCTTTCGATGAGAATCCAACAGTGCAGTGCGCGTGTAGGGCCATGCGTCTAGCTTGGGGGGTCTTTGCGCTGTCGCTCAGGGCCTTGCCACCGACACAGGAGTTCCGATTCGCCAGATTGCTCCGGATACGTCTCCATCAATTCAATAGGGGACGATCTTATGAAGGACCGCTTCCGTTCTGTTTGTGTCCTATCGTGACTCTATTCTCTCAATTGGATGAGACATTTTGTTTACTAACCCCTCAGGGAGGACATGTTTAGGGAAATTGGGGGTTTCCCCCCACTTTCATGCAACCTTGTTAAGATGGTTGATTTCTCGAACGGGGACCAGTCAATTGGCTGGCATCTCAATTAGCCGCAGTTCACAATCGAAGACGATGGTTTCGTGGGGAGACTGCCCACACCCCCTTCCACGAATGCCCTACGATTAGCGCGCTCTTAGAGTTGAACACGGTTTGTTCATTCTGTATACTCTAGGCAGCACAAAAGATCGTGACCCCTTGACGAACCGGACATATTTCCATGAGCTCCGACGATCAAGACCGCGTAACCCGACGCCGCTTCCTTCAGTCGCTCGGCATGGCCACGGTGGTCGGCGCGAGCGGCTCCCTGCTCGCCGCGTGTGGGGGGGGCAGCGACTCCGACGGCGGCGAGAATGCCTCAAGCAGCACGACGGCCTCGGCGGACTGCTCGGACCTCTCTGGTCTTTCCGACGCCGACAAGAAGCAACGCAGCCAGATGGTGAAATCGCTGCAGTACGTTGAGGAGTCTCCGAAAGACGACAAAAACTGCGCAAACTGCCAGCTCTACCAGAAGGAGAAGTATGGGGACGGCTGTGGCGGCTGCCAGCTCTTTCCCGGGCCCGTCGCCGCAGAGGGCTACTGCAACTCCTGGGCTGCAGCCGGATAGCGGCTTGACCTTTCCGCGTGCATTCTGTTTCACGAGCCTGTCGTTGACCCATGTCTGCTGATGCTCCTTCTGCCTCCGATGAGGAGATGACAGACGACGGCATTGTCCAGGAGCTTTCCCACGAGGAGTTCGACCCATACGGGACGTTGGCCGTAACGGGAGCCTACTTCCTCCTGCTCCTGGTCCTCTACGCCCTGATGTACTTCGTGGAGTTTGCCGCTCGCCCCTCCATCATTGGCCACTAGACTGGTTTCGGCTCCTATCAGGGAGGGCCCCGCTGAACCGACTCTCTCAACAGTCCGCTCGACGAGCGAGATTTTATGAATATCCACCGGTTCGAAAAACTCTGGATCGGCCTGTCTCTCTTTTTGATCGCGTGCTTTATCGGCATCGTCCTGTTCGGCTTTACGGTGCTGGATTTGAAGGTGCCGGGCGGAGATCCGTCCGGAAAGACGATCGATCCGATGGGCCTCGCTGAAACGGAATTTGCCAACCCGGGCATCCGGAAAGCCGACGGCGACCGCGCCGAGTACGAGGTCTATATGGTGGCCCGCAAGTTTCTCTTCCAGCCCAGCACGGGCGGGGCGCTGAAACTGCCAGCCAATACCCGGGTCACCTTCCAGTTGACAAGTCCAGATGTCATCCACGGGCTCGAAGTGGTGGGCACGAACATTAACGCGATGGCCATTCCCGGACAGGTCGCGACGTTTACAACCATCTTTCCCGAAACGGGCACCTACGGCCTCATCTGCCACGAGTATTGCGGGGCGGCCCACCATACCATGCAGGGGCAAATCGAGGTCGTTCCGAAGTCTGAGTTCGACAAGAGCGACCTCGTCACCGCACAGGCCAGATAAGTGCGTCCGTACCGGGCCCATGTGCTCCCTGCGGCCATACTCGTGCGCCCGGTCCCGACGAGGGACCGGTGCCCGACCAGTTTTTCTGCCTTCTCACCTAACGGCATCCCGACTCGGAACCGGCTCATCCCATGACGTTTGTTGACCACTACCCGAAAGCGACACGCCTCATCAAGGCGGCCTTCCTCGTTGCCTTTACGGCTCTCGGCCTCGGGGGCCTCGGTGGGCTCGTCCAGGCCCTCCACCGAACCGGCGCCTTCCGGGGCATCATCTCGTCGACCCAGTACTACGACGTACTCACGGGCCACGGGGTATTGCTCGCCCTGGTCTTCACGACGTTCTTTATTGTCGGGCTCTACCAGTGGGGCGTTTCCCGGAGCCTCGACCGTGAGCCGGAAAACATGACGTTCACCTGGACCTGGTTCTGGGTGATGACGGTGGGCACCACCCTCACCGCGGTCGCAATCATCGGGGGGCTCATTCCGGGCAGTGAGATTAGCGCGGCGGTGCTTTACACGTTCTATCCGCCCCTTCAGGCCCATCCGCTCTTCTACATCGGCGCCGCCGGACTCGTGGTGGGCTCATGGATGGCTGGGGGCGACTGGTTCTGGTCCTTCTGGACGTGGCGGGAGGACAATCCCGACGAGAGCATTCCGCTGCAGACGTACATGGTGCTCTTTACGATGCTCATGTGGTATATCTGCTCAGTGGGGGTGGCCCTGGAGGTTGTGGTGCTCCTCATTCCCTGGTCGCTGGGCCTCGTCACGAACATCGATCCGCTCCTGCCCCGCACGCTCTTCTGGTACTTCGGGCACGCGGTGGTCTACTTCTGGCTGCTGCCGG
>CAZTDC010000112.1:0-8722 GCA_964612165.1 uncultured Salinivenus sp. | reverse complement strand
TTGTGGAGTGGCACCCGCTGCTCGCCCACTCGGCGGACGTGGCGGCGGTGACGGAAGCTCTCCTGCAGCGAACGATTCTCCGCGACCGTCTCGCGGCGCTGATTGGATGGGACGAACTGTCCGACGTGCACATCGCTCGCCTGTCGGTGCTGGCGGCGCTGCACGATTCGGGGAAGGTGAACCATGGGTTTCAGGGGCAGGCACGCGGGAACGCGTGGAATCCGGGACACGTCGCGCCCATCGTTCGGGTCCTCGCGTCACGAAAGCATATGGACCGGCTGCTTGGTCCGCTTCGGATTGGAGAGATGTTGGATGACGGATGGTTTACGTCCGCCCTGAGCTGCACCCACTACATGATTGCGACCTGGTCACACCACGGGCGCCCAGTAAATCCGCGAAAAGGGAACTTCGACCGGAAGCTCTGGAGAGAAGATCACGACGACCGCAATCCCATCGGCAAACTCGAAGAGATCGGGGATGCTGCACGGGCGTGGTTTCCGAAAGCGTTCGAGAACAGCGGTGATCCACTGCCTGACGTGCCCCAATTCCAGCACGCATTCAACGGCATACTGACCCTCGCGGACTGGTTGGGATCAAGTAGGGAATATTTCGACTTCCTTAAAGAAGACGAGGATCCGTGGGAAGAGGCAAAAAAGGGAATGGAGAAAGCATTGACTAGATTAGCTCTTGACCCATCCACGCCTCGAAACAGCCTCACGACGACCGTTGACTACGAACAGGTGCTGGAAAATCCGGACTGGAACCCACGTCCGGTGCAGCGAGCGGTTCGGAACCTGGACATTCAGCCGGACGGAAGCCTTGCAATCCTGGAGTCCGACACTGGATCCGGAAAGACGGAAGCAGCTATAGCTCGCTTCTTTCAACTGTATCAGGAGAACCTCGTCGACGGCATGTACTTCGCCGTCCCGACGCGAAGCGCGGCCACGCAGCTTTATGATCGAGTCGACGAGATTGTCAGAGAGGTCTTTCCCGAGGATGGAATCAAGCGTCCACCCGTCGTCCAGGCCGTTCCCGGGTACATTGAGGTCGATGCCGTGGAAGGTGTACCCCTCGATTCCTTCGATGTCCAGTGGCCGGATGATCCGAGCGACGCCGCCCGGGAGCGTCGGTGGGCGGCGCAGCATCCGAAGCGATACCTTGCTGGAGCCATCGTGGTTGGAACCGTCGATCAGGTGCTGCTCTCGGCGCTACAGGTACAGCACGCTCACATGCGCGCCTCGGCACTGTTACGTCACTTTCTCGTCGTCGACGAAATTCACTCGTCGGACGTGTACATGACGAGACTTCTCGAACGCGTTCTCGACCAGCATCTCGACGCTGGGGGACATGCCCTTCTGATGTCGGCCACTCTCGGAACCAGCTCTCGCACGCGCCTGCTGACCGGGGAAGACAGTCGGCTCTCTCCCGAGGAGGCAGAAGGGGAAAACTACCCGCTTGTCGTGCAGGTGGGAGCCGACCGAATAGACCCATCTCCTGAGCCGGTCCCAACCGAAGATCGGGACGAGGATCGGAAGAAGACGGTGTGGCCGGATATTAAGCCGATTGCCGGGACGCCGGACGCCATTGCCCGAGTGGCGGCCGAGGCGACCCAGAACGGTGCCCGTGTGCTCGTAATTCGAAACAAGGTCGACGACTGCATCGACACCCAGAAGAAGCTCGTCGACCATCTTGGTGCCGACAGCTCGCATCTCTTCCGTGTCGATGGGAAGCCGGTCCCTCATCACTCTCGATTCGCGCCAGCGGACCGGAAACAACTCGACAGCCGAATCGAGACCGTCTTCGGCGGAAACGAGGACGAGGAGCGGAGCACATCGGACGGAGTCGTCGCAGTGGCGACGCAGACCGTCGAGCAGTCGCTCGACATCGACGCCGACCTTATGATTACCGACCTGTGTCCCATTGACGTTCTTCTGCAACGCATCGGCCGACTCCATCGCCACGACCGGGATCGGCCCGAAGGGTTCGAGAAGACACGCTGCATCGTCGTCGTCCCGGAGGAGCGAGATCTGAGCCCATACATCGACGAGGACGAGCATCACGCCAACGGTCCCCACGGGCTGGGGACGGTGTACCGAGACCTCCGCGTCCTCGAAGCAACGTGGCAGATCCTGGCTGGAGACATCGAAATGCCCTGGCACATCCCCGGGGATAACCGGAAACTGGTCGAACGCGGAACGCACCCGGATCGCCTTTACGCTCTTGCCGAGGAGCAGGGTAAGCTTTGGCAGCAGCACCACCGCTGGGTGTGGGCTCAGCGCCGTGCTGAGGAACAGGCCTCGGGGCTTGTTGCCCTCGAACGCAAGACGGACTTCGGTGAGCAAGGATTTGCCGACGACCTCCAAAACGTCCGTACGCGCCTCGGCGACGACGACATCCACGTCGATCTCTCAGAACCCAAAGCCGGTCCATTCGGCGAGGTGGACGAGCTCACACTACCGGGCTGGTGGTTTGACGAAGACCCGGAAGAAGAAGAGGGAGAAGTGAGCAGCCGGTTTGAGGAAGGATTCACGTTCGTGTTTGCGAGTCGGACGTTCCGGTATGATCCGTTTGGAATCTCTATAAGTTGAATATTTTGTGATTCATGCTGGCTGGATGGACCCCAGAGCTTTTCCAACAAACACCTAAAGGTGTAATAATTATTCGAAAGTGGCTAAAAAGGAAGGTTGCCCGCAGGATACTGCGGATCGCCCAGATTAGACCGTGAGGTCGTAACTGAGGCAAGCGGTATCTCCGTACCCCACGGAGCAAAAAACTAAGGCCCCTTCGACAAGACGGGTCGAGGGGCCCCAGGATTGCCGATTGCTAGGATCGGCGATGCTGCTGCGCAACCGATTTTCGCTTGGAATCACGCAACAGACACCAATTATGATATGCAATTCTCGATTCGAGATCAATACCTCGCCCCGCTGGTCTTCCGACTTCTCCAACGTGAGGCGGACGTAGAGTTGATCGAAAATGACCTCCGTCACTTCCGAGTCAACCAGGAGGCGTACGTACTGGCGAAGTATTCGACAGCGGAGGGGGAACGGTGGCAATTCACATTCCGGTCTCAAGATATGACTCTCCTCGCTGAGGATCGAACGCGGGCGGGCTTCTTCGCGGAGCGATACGTGGCTCTCCGTTGCGGCTTCGACGGTGTTTGTCTTCTTCAAGCCAATGAGTGGGAGTCGTTGCTCCAGACAGATCGCCCCGACACTCCCCAGACCATACGGGTCCGTCGTCCCGAGGCATGCCAGATGTCAGTTCGGGGTCCGAGAGGCACTCGCTTGCATCGGAAAATTCCTAAGAATCGATTTCCGACGATGCTGACCGAACCAAGCCGCGCCACTTCATAGAAAGAACGCCGGTCATGCGACATTCACTCCTTGACGATTCGATATTTCAAATTCGCACGCCCGAGGACGAGCAAGAAGCGGTAACGCTGCCTCAAGTCCTGGCACGGCTGTCCACCTCGAACATCGTGAGTTTCGAGGCGCTGCAGGCGCATCAGGAACAGGCGTGGTACAGCTTTCTCGTTCAGCTCGCCGCCATGATCGTCGCGCGAGTCACCGACGGGACCGTTCCCGAAACTGCGGACGAATGGCGCAACGCACTCCTTCGTCTCGCCAGTGACAATGCGGCGGCATGGCACCTGATCGTGGACGAGGTCGAGAAGCCAGCCTTTCTGCAGCCGCCCGTCGCCGAAAGTTCACTTGACGATGCCGGGTACAAAAACGACGTGCCTACCCCCGACCGGCTGGACGTGCTGGTTACGTCGAAAAACCATGATGTCAAACGGACCTGCATCACGCGAGCTCGTCCCGAGCACTGGATCTACGCGCTCATCACCCTGCAAACAATGGAAGGGTTCCTTGGGCGGGGGAATTACGGAGTTATAAGAATGAATGGGGGATTCGGAAACCGCCCGTTTGTTGGGCTTGCGCCGGACCTCACCTGGGGCGGTCGGTTTCGGCGGGATCTCGCCGTCCTCACCAGTTTGCGCGACGAGATTCTCGATCAGTACTCCTGTAGGGGCGACGGACATACGCTGCTGTGGTTGGAGAAGTGGGACGGGTCAAAGGACCATGCCATCGAACTGGAGAATTGTGATCCGTACTTCGTCGAGGTGTGCCGACGTATCCGACTCCGTAGCGAGGATGGAGACATCGCGTGCTGGCGCGCCAATTCGAAAGGCCAGCGCGTCAACGCCTCCGACGACCTGAATGGCGTGACAGGGGATCCCTGGACGCCCATCGACCGGTCGGACAGCAAGGCCCTTACACTGTCCGGAGCGGGCTTCACCTACCGGCGAATCGACGAAATCCTTCTGGGCGACGAGTACCGCCGTCCCATCGCCATGCAGTTCCAGGACAGCGAGCAGGATGGCGCCTACCTCATCGCTCGCACCCTCGTTCGCGGTCAGGGCAAGACGGAGGGATTGCACTACCGGGTCGTGCCAGTGCATCCTGAAATTACCGCTGTGGCACTGGGGGACGCCAGTGCGTGGGCGGAGATCACCGATCGCTCTCGTGAGCGGATCAATACCGCCGGCGAGGTCCAGAATCGCGTCCTGCGCCCGGCCCTCTCCGAACTGCTTAAGAAGGGCCGCGACGAGGACGTAGACCGCGAAGACGTTCAGCCCTGGCTTTCGGCCTTCGACGAGGCCGTCGACGATATTTTCTTTGAGAAGCTGTGGTCGTCCTTTCTGAAGGGACTCGACGAGGACGAAGCAAAACAGCAGTGGAGCGAGACGCTTCTCGGCCTGGCCGAAGAGCAGTTTGAGGACGCAAAGAAGTCCGTCCCAATTCCCACAAGTGCCCGATGGCGAGCCGTGAGCGTCGCCGAAAACGTCTTCGGCGGAACCTGCCGACAGGTGCTCGGCGCCGCGATCTCTTCGTAAACGTCAGGGCTGTATCGACACTCCAGAATCATCAACTCAAGCGATTCCATGTCTTCCACCAATCACGAGGACGACTCAGCATTACAGACACCACAGGACGCAGCCGAGAAGGATAGCGAGGAGTCTACTTCCTTCGATCTGGAGCTTGCTGTTAACAAGATTGACGACCTGCTGCGGTCGCCGAATCGGGACTTTGAGCCGGAGAGGGAATCTAAGTACGGTTTCAGACCTCTAGACTCTGGGCAGCGGGCTCAACTGCGTCGCATTGAGCCGGGGAATCCATTTACCCCAGCTCTATGGCACGTCCTTTTTGAAGTTGACCACGATGAAGCACCGGGCTGGTGGAAGCACCGCGAGAATGCCACAGAGAGTGAATGGGAGCGGCGCTGGGCTGCCCTCCTCCAAGCCATGACGGTTTGCCAGGGCCAACACCAGCCCAACGTGTATTCAGGACCCGACACCCGCCTGGGAAAAGTTCTTGCCGATGCGGCCTGGGCCGAGATGCGGTTCGTCCGTCTGATGGAATCGAGAAAATGCGAACTGGAAACCCAGGTCCGCCACATGGCTCAGTATATCGCCGGCACCGGCGAATCCCTCGACTGGGCCGACGTTGGCAAGCTTCTCTTCTTTCAGCGAGGAGACGCTGCCCAAAATATTCGCGTCGGCATCTCCCGTGCCTACTACGGTCGTCGGCAGGTACTGGAGCAGGAAGCCGAGCAGGACTGATTTCAAGATTGTTTGCCTCCGCACACGCGGAGATCGACCAAGAGAGGACGCCGGCTTCGCAAAGCGGCTACCGGTGCCCCCGCAGAGCCGAACGTGTTCGGCAGCGGGGATCGACGCTTTTTCTCATATACGTCTCCAACCATGTTTCTGCAACTACATACCCTTACGTCCTATCCAGGAACCCTTCTTAACCGCGACGACATCGGGCGTGCCAAGCGCCTCCCCTTCGGCGGTGCCACGCGAACGCGGGTCTCCTCCCAGTGCCTCAAGTATCACTGGCGCAACTTCGAGGGGGACCACGCGCTCTACAAGATGGACGTGCCGGAGTCGCTGCGCTCCCGCGAAACGTTCTATCGTCGAATTGTGAAGCCGCTCGTCAACGAGGGCCACCCGGCCCCGCTCGTCCGGGCGGCCGCCTTTGCCCTTCAGGAGCGGCTCCTGTCCGACGACAAGGCCGGGAAGCGAGACCTCAAGACGCTCATCGATCTGGGCGAGGACGACGCCCCCCGCAAGATCCTGGAAACAAATCAGGTCACCATCTTCGGTGAGCCCGAAATGCGGTATCTGCGCGATCTCGTGACCGAGAAAATTGAGGGCGCGCGAGACGAGTTCTCCGTCTTTTGGGATGAGGAGGCTGAACCGGACAGTGACACCGTCTCCGATGCCGCAGAGGCGATGCGGGATTTTGATCGGCGAGAACTCAAAAAGAACTTGAAAGGGCTCAAATTGGCGTCTGGACTCGACGCCGCCATGTTCGGCCGCATGGCCACCAGTGACGTGCTGGCCCGGGGCGATGCCGCCGTGCACGTCGCTCATGCCCTCACCACGCACGAGCAGGAGACGGAGAGCGACTACTTCTCGGCCGTCGATGAACTGCGGCGCGACGATCCGCAGGAAAGCGGCGAAATGGGTGCCGGACACATTAACAGTCAGGAGCTCACGAGCGGCCTTTTCTACAGCTACGTCACCATCGACGTCCCTCTTCTCGTCTCCAACCTTTCCGGCGTCGAACGCGAGCATTGGACGGACGGCAACACCGACCTCGCCGCCGAGGTCGTACGCCGGTTCGTACATCTGGTCGCCACCGTCTCCCCCGGTGCGAAGCTTGGGTCGACGGCTCCGCACTCCTATGCCAACTGCCTCTTCGCTGAGGCCGGCACCGCCCAGCCGCGCACCCTCGCCAATGCCTTCCAGTCGCCCGTTCCGAGAAACAGCGAGGACGGCATTCTCGCCGAAAGCTACGACGCCCTCGCCGACTACGTCTCCGACATGGACGGCATGTACGGCGCGCAGACCAATCGTCGTCTCGCTGCAATGGGACCGACCGAGCATCTCACGGATGGACGCCTGGGCATCGACGCCACAGTGCCTGTTTCCGAGGTGGCTGAGTGGACCGCGAATCAGATCCAGACGGCGCAATGACCGACTCGACAAAGATTCTCGTTCTCCATTTCGACGCACCGCTGATGAGCTTCGGCGCTCCCATTGTCGATCAGAATGGCGTAATCCAGCCCTATCCGGCGCTCTCGATGCTCACTGGCATGGTAGGCAACGCTCTGGGGGTTGACCACAGCGAGTTCGACCGGTTGCAACGCCTACAGGAACGACTTCAGTACGCCGTCCGCGAGGACAGGCGCGGTCGAAAGATCCAGGACTACCAGACGGTGGACCTCTCTAAGCCGTACATGGATGACGACCGGGCATGGACGACCCGGGGCGAGCTTGAACCCCGCAAGGGCGGTTCGGCCAGCTCCGGCACGCACATCCGCGAGCGCGACTACTGGGCCGAGGCGGCCTACACGGTGCTGCTCACGCTCGACCCGCCCGGCGAAGCGCCGTCGATTGATGCGGTGTCCGACGCTCTCCAACAGCCGGAGCGCCCGCTGTTCATCGGTCGTAAACCTTGCCTACCAACCGCCCGGATGCACATTGCGTGCATGCTGGCCAGCGATTGGGAGGAAGCGCTGATGCACGCCCCGTGCCCCCGCAGTATCGAAACGTCGGTCTCCGAGTCCCGCGCCTGGTGGCCCACCCGTCCACAGACCGGCACGCCCGAGGATGGTGTCGGCCGCAAACCGGTGACCGACCAGCGTGACTGGGCCAACCAAATCCACACCGGCGAGCGCTGGATTGCTCACGACACCCTTTCCACCAATCCTCCTTCTCCTCATGCCAACCGTTGACACGTCAACGTTCCACATGGTCCAGCTCTACCTGGATCCTCGCCGCCTCGTTCAGCTCGGCAAAATGCAGGGTCTGCCCCTCGCCCGCACCGACACAAATTACTTGGTGCACTGCGCCCTCGGCGAACTTTTCGGGGAGGTCGCCCCCAAGCCGTTTTCGTCGACGACGACCCGCGCACCGTCGAGGAGACTGCCAGCCATCACGGGGACCGCTACGTCCGCGTGCTCGGCTATGCCGACGCAGACGATGACGAGCTCCGGCATGAAGCCAAGCTGAGCCCGAATCCAACGATCGGCAATCTCTATGACGAAAACCGGCTCGACTCGCACGAGATGCCGTTGTCATTCCAAGAGGGCCGCCGTCTCCACTTCGAGCTCCGCGCCTGCCCCGTCGTCCGCAAGGCCTCCGCGGGGGAGGGCGTGAACCAGAACGGCGAGACGCGCACCTGGGACGAGGGCGACGAGCTCGACGCCTTCCTCGCCCGCGCCTGGGAACACCCGGAGCAAGACCTGAACCGTGAGCACGTCTACCGGGACTGGCTGGCCCGCCAGTTCGACGTGCGCGGCGGGGCAACGGTCGACCCCGACGCGATCGGCATGACCCGCTTCTCCATCGAGCGCATGACGCGCCGCAACGGCCCGGACCGCACGCCCGACACGATCAAGCGCCCTGACGTGACGCTCACCGGCACCCTCCAGGTCACCGACGGCGATGCGTTCGTGGATCTGCTCCGCTCCGGCCTCGGGCGGCACAAAAGCTTTGGGTACGGAATGCTGAAGGTGCGACGTGCTTGATCGTCCTTGCAGATTGCTATGCCCTACCCGAGCAACGTCTTCTATTCCGACCACGGAGAGCGCCGGCGACAGAGCCTCGGCGTCCGAGAGCCACAAATTCAAGAGGCTCTTCGGGAGG
>CAZTDC010000111.1:0-8805 GCA_964612165.1 uncultured Salinivenus sp. | reverse complement strand
CGGCCCTTTTTAATTTCCGTGAATCCTGGTTGTCATCTGGTGGTATAATGAACGGAGTTGACAGCAAGCAACCGGTTGCCGTCTGCTCGCGACGACGTGTTCGACGACGATTCTCTTGTGCCTTTTTCATTGATCAAGCAGAGAGCGATGAGACACCAATCGCAGATGACCCTCGCGTGGAGTGCTCTTGTAATTGTCCCGCTTTTTTTGACGGCCTGTGTCGCGTCGTCTCAGAGCGGATCCTCGGACGACGACCCGGACGTGATCTCGGAGGAAGAGATCCAGGACATTGGAGAGGTCGGCGATGCCTACACCCTGATCCAGCATTATGAGCCGCAGTGGTTGCGGAAGCGCGGCCAAGGAAGTATCAACAAAGAGAATGAGGTCGTAGTCTACATTGAGGACAACCGTCAAGGCGGTCCCAACGCCTTGCGCCAGATTGACATTTCCAACGTCCGAAAGATCGAGTACCTATCGGCGTCCGAAGCGAACCTGGAGTTTGGAAGTGGGCATAGTAATGGCGCAATCATGGTCTATTTCAGGCAGGGCCGGAAACCCCGGTCGCCGTGACGAATCGTATTTCGGACGTTCGGAACGATTTTAAAACCTCTCTCCGGAGGGGGGTGGGTTGCATCTAACTGTCGCTGCGTTTTGCTCTGTTGTCGTCTCAACGGGTGCTGCTCCGTGCCTCTACCGACACTAGAGGCTTGTCTTTGCTCAACTATCGCGTGTCGCGTTCATCCCTTGGCGGCTGCAGCTTTTGCTATTGGGGAACGCCCGATATCGAGACAGGGACCCGGCACGGTGATTTGTGGGTTCTCTCCAAGTATTGCCCCGATTTCCCCTCAGGGAAGGAGGGCGCGTCGTTCAGTTCCCTCGCTCCGAAGCGAGATCAGGTCGCAAAACGGGGGCTGCTCCTGGAAGCGACGTTCGGGAGGCGTTCGGACGGTCGGTGAGGGATTGTCATGTAACGCTGACGGGGAAGTCCGACATTAAAAGGGGACGCCGCTACGACGTAACCCGCTGGCGTGCGGCTCTCGGTCCTTCCTGGGAACGCGTTTGCACCCTCGATGCGGTGGATCAGACTGCGTTCGGATGTCAAAACGACGGTCCCGGAGAATTCTCTGTGCCGGCGCAGAACGTTCGATCCTTCGTCTGACCCCCACCTGATTATGAATGCTCCCTTTCGCACGTCTCTGTTGATAGTATTGGGCGTTGTTCTTGCCCTCGCGGGGTGCGACTCGAACGAGACACGGGAAGATCGGAGCCGGTTTGGGTTTAATCTCGAGAACTGCACGATTCCTCTGGAGCGTCTTGTGGATGGCACCGGGGGGCGTGGACGGGATGCGATTCCGGCGCTAACCGATCCCCCTCTTGTCGCCCCAGAAAACGAGAACACCACGTATCTTTCCCCCGACGACCGCGTCATTGGGCTTTTGATTGAGGGAGAGCCGCTGGCTGTGCCGCACAACATCCTCTGGTTCCACGAGATCATCAACTTCGACGGTTGGAAGGGGGAGACGTTTGCCGTCACCTACTGTCCGCTTACCGGGTCGAGCCTCGCCTTTGATCGGAGCGCGGTGGACGGGGCCGAGTTTGGCGTGTCGGGACTGCTGCTCAACAACAATCTGGTCATGTACGACCGGACGGAGGAGGAATCGCTCTGGCCTCAGATGAACCGGCAGGCCAATTGTGGACCGGCAGTGGGCGAGAGCCTTCCGATGATTCCCGTCGTGGAGATGACCTGGAGCCGGTGGAAGACGCTTCATCCGAAGACGAAGGTCGTGTCCAGCCAAACCCCATATGCGCAGGACTACAGGGCCGAAGCATATCCGTATCCCGACAACTACGAAGACCCCGAAAATAGTCAGGTCCTCTTCAGCATGTCGATTGATGACCGCCGCCCCCCGAAGGAGCGGGTCCTGGGCGTGCCGGTGGGGTCGAAGGGGGGGCTCGCTATTCCCTTCGGTGAGCTCGGCGGTGATGCATCAGTTCGTGTGGCCGACGTGACTGTCGGCGGTGAAGAAGTGGTTGTGTTTTGGGACGAGGAGGCGCAGGGAGCAATGGCGTATCGGCCCATGCTTGAAGGAGAGACACTGTCCTTCTTAGTTGAGTCCGGTCAAATTGTCGATGAGCAAACCGGCAGTACGTGGAGGGTCGACGGTCGCGCTGTTGCCGGCGATAAGGCGGGGAGCCAACTTGAACCGGTGTCTCGGGCGTACGTGTCCTTCTGGTTCGCCTGGGCTGCCTATCAACCGGAGACGGAGATCTGGAACAGCGGCTGAAGCAGACCGCGGCGATGTGAAGAGTCCGCTGTGGATCAACACAATGCTTGGTCATGCCCCGGTTGGCGCTTGTTCTTATATGTAGTGCGTTCCTCGGCCTTCTTCCATTAACTGACGGCTATGGACAGTGGGTCGAACCGCCGGGGACGGGATGGGTGCAACTGCAGTTCTCGCATCATGACACCCGGACCCGCTTCAACGAGAACGCCAATACGGTCCCCTACTTTAACGAGGATGCTCGCTCAATTACGCGAACTGGGCGACTCACAGGCGCACTGGGACTCTGGTCCGGTATCGACGTGTGGGGGGAGATTCCGGTACACCACCTTCAGTTCGACGACGCCACCCGCGAACGCACGAGTGCTGGTATCGGCGATCCCCGGTTGTTTCTTCGCACCGGTTCCTCTCTGCTTGGAATCGAGTCGCTTCCCCTGGCCGTTGCGCTACGGGGGGGCGTCAAGTTCCCCGTCGGAGAGTTCAATGTCGACGCAGAGGTGATCCCTCTCTCGGAGGGGCAGCGCGACTGGGAACTGCTCCTGGAGCTGGGGAAGAGTCTTCACCCCTGGCCCCTGTATGTCGTGGGGTGGGTCGGCTATCGCTGGCGCGAGGTGAACAAAACGAGCACCATAAAGCCCGGCGATGAACGCATCCTGTACCTTGGGGCCGGTGGACACGTCGATCGATTTCAGTGGAAGGTCGCGGTGGATGGACTTTTCGGACGGACCCCGGAGTTCTCTGGCATTCCACTGGAAACGAATCGACGGGCGCTCGTGCAACTCATTCCCCGCGTCGGGTGGAGCGTTGGGCCGGGCGCCGTCGAGGCAGGGGCTCGCGTTCCGCTTCACGGCCGCAATTTGCCGGCCGGTCCCACCGTCACGCTCGGGTACTTCCTAAGCTGGGACGAGCCCCTCTGGACGTGGTAGGCATCTTGGGCATCCGGATCCCCAGACGACACGCGCAGGACTTCCTACGACGTCCTACGCGTGTTCGCCTTCGAGCGGCTGCTTGTTGGTCACGGTGCGGAAGTCCTCGTGCCACTCATGTCGGATGTCGAGGCCCCGACTGGCGACCTCGTCGAGGAATTGGTCACGGGGCAGGACGTGTTCGGGCACGTCGGCGCCCCCACCGGAGACGGACTCCTCGCGGGCGAGAAGCAGGGCGGCCACGATGGTCGGGATCGCCGTACAGCGCATCATAGCCGTCTGGTGGGTGTTGGGGTTGTACCGCTCCACCATCTCGTACACGATTGTGGCGGGACGCCCGTCGCGCTCGCCGCGCACGAGTACGCGCAGAAGTACGGCGTCCTCGTAATCGCCCCCGAGCCGTTCGCGCATGCGGCGGACGAGAATGTCGCGGTACGTGAGGTGGGTGCGAACCCCGATCTTACGATCCTCGCCCAGCCCCAGGCCCATGATGAAC
Organism: uncultured Salinivenus sp.; assembly: GCA_964612165.1. Taxonomy (GTDB): domain Bacteria; phylum Bacteroidota; class Rhodothermia; order Rhodothermales; family Salinibacteraceae; genus Salinibacter. The sequence continues at coordinate 5,101 of CAZTDC010000111.1, read as the reverse complement.
CGCATCTGTTGGGCGTGTCCCGGCCAGCGGATGGTCTTGTGGTCGAGCGCGTCCACCGTGTCGGAGAGCGTGTCGGTCAGCGTCGAGAGACCGCCCTGTGTACAGAAGGCCTCCATGTGCTCGAAGGGATTTTCGTCGAAGTAAATCTCCTCGTCGCGGGAGAGAGCATCGACCTCCACGACCCGGCCGTCTTCAATGAGCTGGGCGGGATTGGTGTAGTCGTCGATGATCCGCTCGGCGGACCACGAGATGCGAAAGTTAAACGGCGGTTCCGGGTGCAGCGGGACGTCCCCGACGCGCAGGTGGGCGGCCTCGGCCCGGTCGAGTTGATCGATGGCGTGCAGGCACAGGACGTTGACGAGGCCGGGGGCTAAGCCGCAGTTGGGCACGATCCAGACAGACTTCTCGCGCGCCTTCTCGGCGAGGGCGAGCTCCTGCTTCACGAACTGGTCGTTTCCCCCCAGGTCACAAAAGTGCACCCCGGCGTCGAGACACAGTTGGGCCAGGTCGGGGTTCAGCTCAGGCGGAACGCAACTAATGACGCAGTCGCTCCCCTGCACGATCTGAGACAGCACATTCATGTCTCGGGCGTCAACCTGAAAGGACCGCAGGAATTGACTGTCGACGTGGTCGTGAAGCTGCTGAAGGGCCCGCGAGCGGGTGTCGCAGACCTGGACCTGCGTAACTTCGTCGCTTCGTTTGGAGAGCTCGCGCACGACAGCCGCTCCGATGGAGCCGGCGCCGATAACCGTGATTGTCATAGCTCAGAGGGGGCCTTCGATCGATGAGGCACAGCGAGATGGGGAGCTTCCGGCCAGGGTGCGGGCGGACTACTCGTCGTCGACGTTGCCGCGGCCCTCGAGGGCCCGCGAGAGCGTGGCTTCATCCGCGTATTCAAGGTCACCCCCAATCGGGAGGCCGCGGGCAATGCGGGTAACGCTTACGTCGAAGGGCTCAAGAAGCTGGGAGATGTAGTACGCGGTGGTGTCGCCCTCCACGTTGGGATTGACGGCCAGAATGACCTCGTCGACCTGAGATGCGCCAGCCTCCTCCTCGTCTGTGTCGGGGGATTGGCCGTTGTGGGACGGTGTGTGATCGTCCGAGCGGTCGTCGTCCGCCGGGGCAGTCGCGGTCTCCTCAAACGACGGGTCGATTCGGCTGGCAAGCTCGTGGACCCGCAGATCATCCGGGCCCACGCCGTCAAGCGGCGAGATGACCCCGCCGAGCACGTGGTATACCCCCCGGTACTCGCCGGTGCGTTCGATGGCGAGCAGATCGCTCGATTCTTCGACGACACAGATGGTGGAGTGGTCACGCTTCTCGGACCGGCAGATGGGGCAAGGATCCTGGTCGGCGACCACATGGCACGTCGAGCACCGCTGGACCTGTTCTTTTACCGCCATCAACGCATCGGCGATGGCTTCTACCTCTTCACGGGGCATCTTGAGAACGTAGTTGGCCAACCGCCGCGCCGTCTTGGTGCCAATCGTGGGCAGCTTGGAAAACTGCTCCACCAGGGCCTCGACGGACTCAGAGGTAAACTGCATCGTCGGGTACGGAAGTTGGAAAGCGGACGGTGGATTTGGGGCGGAAGTAGGGGAGGAGAGGGGGACAGACACAGCTCCTGTGTCCTCCGAATCACTCCCCATTCCACACTCCCATCTGCAGCGCTCTAGAGGCCGAGCTGGCTCAGGTCCATGCCCGGGGGCAGCATGCCGCCCATCGACTCCTTCATCTGCTCCTGGGCCATCTCGGAGGCGTCTTCGAGGGCCTTGTTGACGCCTGCGATGACCAGGTCTTCAAGCAGTTCGAGGTCGTCCGGATCGACGGCCTCCGGGTCAATCTCAATGCCGGTGATTTCCTGATTGCCGTTTGCCGTTACCTTTACCATGCCGCCGCCAGCCTCAGCGGTTACGGTCTTCTCTTCCAGCCCTTCCTGGGCGGCGTTCATCTTTTCCTGCATTTCCATCATCTTGCCGAACATGTCCTGCATGTTCATGCCTCCGGGTCCCTGATTAGCCATAAGTTTAAGGTTGGTCTCGTGTCAAAAAGTTGCGATGTACGTGTGGCCGACCGTCCGGCGTCGGGCAACGGAGCCTCATGGAGGTCGGGCAAGGCACGTGAGTACTTTTGCCTCCGGTACAACGTACGAAGCGACGGCGCGATCCCTCCCGGACTGCCAGGACGAATGGGCGAAGGCTACCAGACCGGTTCGGCGCCAAACTCCTCGAACAGCACGTCGAGGGCCGAGTAGGTATCGCGGAGCTCCTGCAGCTGCTCGCGGGGACTGAGCGGCTCGTCGCTTTCGGTCTCGTCGGGGCTGGGGTTAGATTCCTCCACGATGAACTCCACCTCCTGAATGGCCACCTCAAAGGTGGACGTGAGGTGATTGAGCAGAAATCGGCGCTGGTCGTGGAGGGTATCGCGGTGGAGGGCTTTGGGGACGGCCACCGTAAGCACCTCGTTCTCGAGCTCTACCGGCTCGGTTTCGCCGAGCAACGAGCCGAGGCTGATGCGGTCGCTTTTAACCGCGTCGACGAACTGGGGCCACTGCTGCGCCAGGCCCTCGGTACGGGGCGCGGCGGGCTCGACGGCCGGTTCGGCCACGGCGGCCTGGGGGCCGCCGGCACCGTCCGATGACGCGCGGTTGTTCGGGGGAGAGGAAGCGTCCGACGTCCCGTTGCCGCCGCTCGAGGATCCCTCGTCGAGGGCCGGCGAGCCGAAGAGGTCGTCGTATTCGACCGTCGACTCGTCGTCGGACGGCTTCTCCTCCGTATCGGACGACGGTTGGGGGGGAGGGGGCTCTTGGTCCGGGTCGTCCTCGGTTTCCTCCTCGTCCGCGGAGGCGTCGAGGGCGGCAGACGGCTCGGCGTCGGGCGTCGTCTCGTTCGAGGGAGCAGCGCCGTCGGCGGAATCGAGAGAACCGGATGGGTCCTTGGCGCTGCGGGTGTCGGTCTCGTAGGAGGGCGAGGGCTCTGTTGCCTCTGGGGGGGACGCTGCCTCCTCCGTTGCATCGTGCGTGGCAGCGTCGGAAGGTTCGTCTGAGGACGAGGTCCCTTCTGAAGGGAGCGAATCGGGAAGGTCGCCCGACTCGGCCATCTCCTCCAGCCGATCGACCTTTTGGAGCACCGTGCGCAGGTCGGCCGCACGGCGCATCTGGGCCATTTTGAGGAGCGTCGTTTCCAGCTTGAGACGTGGCTGCGGGCTGTTCTTGACGTCGTCCTCGGCGTCGCCGGCCACGGTCAGCAGGCGCAGCAGGTCGGCCTCGCCGAAGCGCTCGGCTTCCTCCACGTACTGGGTCCGCGTGCTGTCGGCCACCCCCTCCAGCGCGTCCCCGCCCAGGGAGTGGACCACCAGCAGGTTGCGCAGGTGCTCGGCCACCCCGGACAGAAACTCCTGCAGGTCGTACCCGCTGCGCACGACGTGGCGCACCAGCTTGAGCACGCCCGCCGTATCCTGCGTGGCGACGTGCCCGGTGAGGTCGAAGTAGAGGTCCTGGTCCACCACACCCAGCGCCTGGGTGAGCTCGCCGTATTCGAGGGTCGTGCCGCAGAGCGAGATGGCCTGGTCAAAGGCGGAAAGGGCGTCGCGGAGCGCGCCGTTGCCCTTGCGAGCCAGCAGCATCAGGCTCTCCTCGTCGGCCTCTACGTCTTCAATCTCACAGATCTCGCGGAGGCGGTCGACGATTTCGGGAACCGGAATGCGACGAAAGTCGAAGCGCTGGCACCGCGACAGAATGGTGGGCAGCACCTTGTGCGGCTCCGTCGTGGCGAAGATGAAAAGGGCGTGGGCGGGCGGCTCCTCCAGCGTCTTCAGCAGGGCGTTGAAGGCCGACTTCGACAGCATGTGGACCTCGTCGAGAATGTAGACCTTTTTGTTCTCGCCCTGCGGCGGGATGCGCACCTTTTCGCGCAGCTCGCGCACATCGTCGACCTTATTGTTCGAGGCCGCGTCCATCTCGAAGACGTTGAGGCTGCGGCCGTCCTCGAACGCGGTACACGACTCGCACTCGCAGCAGGGCTCGGCTTGGTCCTCGCGCTCCTCGCGGGGCGTCTCACAGTTGATGGCTTTCGCCAGGATGCGGGCCGCGGTCGTCTTCCCCACACCACGGGGGCCGCTAAAGAGGTAGGCATGGGCCAGCCGATCGAGCCGGATTGCGTTCTTGAGTGTGTCGGTGACGTGCTCCTGGGCGACCACCTCTTTAAAGAGGGACGGCCGGTACTTGCGCGCGGTAACGAGGTAGTCCTGGTCAGCCATGGCAGTGGCGGGGACAAATGTCCTGGTAGTGCGAGACCTCTCTGAAACGAGTGGCCGAGTTTCTTCGAATCACGTCCACCAACCTCTCAAACCCGGCACCCCAAATCAAGCGTGGGCGGACATTCCCGGAGCGAATCCATCATATCCTGTCGCATCGAGGCGAGAGAAAATCGGGTCCGCTGGACAAAATGGGAGTGCTCACACTGATGAGCCATCGCCATGCCCCGTGGAGGCTTTCTTCCTCAGTGAGTGGGGGCGGGAGCCGGGACGAACGACAGAGGGCCGTGCCAATCTCTGCGATCGGTCCAGATCACCAGGTTTAGAGGAGCTGGACAGCGTGCGTCCGGAGCGGAAAAAGAAGACACGAGCGGGGCCGTAGCTGGAGCTAAACGCGGTCGGACCCAGTGCGCATTCCGCTATCCAATCGAGGAGGGGTTCGGTGTGTTTGGCTCGCGCCGATCCGGGTCGGGCGTGCTGGGCTCCCGGCGCCTCGGATTCGGAACGCGCGTCGGATTGGGCCGTCGCCTCGGCGTGCGTTGAGGTTGCCGCTTGGGCTGGCGTCGGGGCGTCCGTCGGCGACGAGGAGCGCTAGGAGACCGGGTCATGGCATGAGCGGGGATCATGACGAGGGGAGATCGTTCGTGTTCTACGTCATCATCAATGCATACGGGCATTATTCCACAGTGTTGGTCGCCCGACCTCCGCATTTTCTGGACGAACCAGGTATTCTTGGGGCGTACCGGACACGAACCGGACGCTCTCCACGAGAAGCCGATCCGCTTTTTCCTGAGACCCGAAACCAGTCCGGCCGCCCGAGATCGGCTTCGAGCGGCCCGGGGCGCCG
>CAZTDC010000110.1:0-8843 GCA_964612165.1 uncultured Salinivenus sp. | reverse complement strand
CGGCAGCGGGGCTCATAGGCCTCGTCGGCCCCGACCAGCACGCGATCGTCGCCCGGCACGATGCGTTGGGAGTGATTGGCCGGTGCTCCGCAGACCACACACACGGCGTGCAGCTTGGTCACGTGCTCGGCCACGGCCATGAGCTGCGGAATAGGGTCGAACGGATCGGCGCGATAATCGGTGTCGAGGCCGGTCACGACCACGCGGCGCCCGTCGCTGGCAAGTTGCTGGCAGACATCCACAAGTTCGTGGTCGAAGAATTGCGCCTCGTCGATGCCGATTACGTCCGCGTCGCTCGTCATAAGAAGGATCTGAGACGCGGTGTCGACCGGCGTGGTGGCCACGGCGTTCTCGTTGTGCGACACGATTTCGTCCTCGCTGTAGCGGGCGTCGAGGGCGGGCTTGAAGACTTCCGTCTCCTGGCGAGCGATGCGGGCGCGGCGGAGCCGACGAATCAGCTCTTCGGTCTTGCCGCTAAACATCGAGCCGCAGATGACCTCGATCCAGCCGGTCGTGCGGTCGCGATCAACGATGTGAGGTTCGAGGGTCGACATGGAAGGGGCAGGTCGGGAAAAGAGGCGGCGTACGCTCAAGGTAGCAATCCGGACGAAAGCATCTCAAGACGGACGTGCGAAAGAGCGGTTATGCGTCGGAAATTCGGGAGGGACGGCGGCAATTGATGCGCTCGGCGGCACTGCGTTTCCCCGGCGAAAGCAAAACTCTACAGACAAAAAGTTGACTTTCGGGGCTGTGGTCGGATTCTTTCGGGCTCCACCGTAAGCTCCCTCCTGAGAGGGGGGGGCTGGCAGCCCTCTCGCCAAAATGCAAATCGACACATGAATGCAGTGCTCCCCAGCGCTCGCCTCCTTCTCCTTCTTGGCATTCTCGGTCTTGGGGCGTGCCGGGCCGCGCCGGACGAGCCCACAACCGATCCAGGGCCGGAGGCCAAGCGCGTCGATCAGGCGCGTGCCAGCGACTCGGTCTTGACGGCGGGCTTCGTGGCGCTGGATCAGGTTTACAACACCGAACTCGTGGCGCCCTACGACGTCTTCGAGCACACCTACTACCGCGATTCGACGCGCTTCATCGCGCCGTTCGTGGTGTCGCCCGACGGGGCGCCCGTGACGACCTTCGAGGGCCTGCAGGTACGGGCCCACTACAGCTTCGAGACCGCCCCGCCCATCGACGTGCTCGTGGTGCCGAGCACGGCCCACAGCCGCGATTCGGATCTCGAGAACGAGCGCTTCCTCCGGTGGCTGGAGCAGGCGGCCCGGGAGGCCGAGTACGTCATCACGGTCTGCTACGGGGCCTTTCCACTCGTGGCTACGGGCCTGCTCGACGGGCGGGCGGTCACGACCTTTCCGGGCGCCCAGGATCAGCTTGCCAAGCGCTTTCCGGCGGTTACCGTGCGGCGGGACGTGCGCTACGTCGTCGACGGCACGTACGTCACCTCGGTGGGCGGCGCGCGCAGCTACGAACCGGCGCTGCACCTCGTCGAGCAGCTCTACGGGGCAGAGACGGCCCGGAGCATTGCGGACGGCCTCGTGCTTCCGTGGGACACCAACGACATTCCGCACGCCGTGGTGCAGTAAACCGCTTCCTCGGCGTGCGGCGGCCGGGAGCCGATGCTCTTCAGAGCGCGACCGAGGTCACACCGGCCATTCCTGCCGCGTCCACGCCTGCTCCCAGAACCCCCATTCGTAGTGCGTGCTTGTCCGGAAGGCGTCCAGCGCCCGCTCGTGCACCTCGTCACTCTTGTCCTGTGCCCACCAATCCAGCCGGGCAATCAGTGCGTCGAGGTCCATCGTCTCGTCGGGATCCGGGTCGGTGTAGCGACGGATCGAGCAGCCGCTCGCGGTGTCCCGCTGCCCAGGAGCCGGTGATAACGATGCCGCAGTGAGGTGGCCGCGGCTCAGGCGTAGTCCCGTGCGTCAATGACTTCGCCGTTCATGTCGCCCTCTACGCTGTCCACGAACGCTTGGGCCACCGTCGCTGCGGGCAGGCCGTCGGACGGATCCTCGTCCATCTCCTCCAGCGTCTCGCTCACCCACGGTGGGCTCACGGCGTTGACGCGGATGCCGTCGGGCGCTTCCAGGGCCGCTGCGCGCATGAAGCCCTCCACGCCGCTGTTCACCATGCTGATGGCCGCACTGCCGGGGATGGGATTGTGGCTGAGAATGCCGGTGACGAGCGTAAAGGACGGGTTCTTGTCGGTGTTGATGTGGGGGAGGCCGTATCGCACGAGGTTGACCTGTCCCATCAGCTTGCTGGACAGGCTCAGTTCGAAGTCGTCATCCGACAGCTCCGTCAGCGGATTGAACGCTGCGTTGCCCGCCGCGCTCACCACGGCGTCAACGTCGTCGACGGTTTCGTACAGCGCCTGGATCGAGTCGGGATCGGACAGGTCGGCCTGCACGTCGCCGCTGGTGCGCCCAACACGGACGAGGTCGTGGTCGGGGGAAAGGGCATCGTCGATGGCAGAGCCGATGGTGCCAGAGGCACCAATGAGAAGGATGTTCATTTTGAGGTTGGATTTTGCAGAAAAGGACGTCGGATGAGGGCGTCTCTAGGCTGCGGTGTGATCGATGATCTCGCCGTCAGAGACGGGTTGGCTGTAGATGAAGGACAGTTGTGTGGTGGCCAGTGGAATGAAGCCAGGGGGCTCCGCAGTGGGCGTCGTCGGCGATTTCGGCCCCGGATGCTCTCGGTGAAGCCACCCCGTTCACTGAAGATGGTTTTCGTGCCACGCCACTTCGTCGCTTCCCTGAGCCGCCGAAAGAACGTCGACGTCTCCGTCCCCCTCGATGTCGACCAAGTCAATGGACACCGGATCCACGATTCCGCGATCGAGGACGCGAGGCGGCCCAAACTCTCCTTTCCCCTTCCCTTCGATCCAGAGAAGCGAGTTCGTGTCGAATCCAGCCGCAAAAATGTCTTGATGGCCATCCCCGTCCAGGTCGGTCGTCGCGATATCCTCAATGACCTGGACATTTTCGGCCAGGGGGCGAGAGGCTCCAAATCCCGTTCTCCCGTTCCCCCGTCGCTGATTTTTAAACCACATGATCGCCCCGTCCTTCGCTGTAGAGGCGAGAACGTCCGGCCGGCCGGTGCCGGTGAGATCGGCGGTATGGAGATCGATCGGATCCTGCACCGTTGAGCTCAGGGTTCGTCGCCGATGAAATCGGAGCGGGGCCGTCCGGCCCTGGTTCTCGTACCACGTGATGGTGTCGTCCTGGAACGAGGCCACGAGGATGTCCGGATGGGCATCGGCATTGAGGTCGGCCACGTGGACGGCCCCCAGTTGATTGATGCCCTCCACGAGCGTTTGAGGGGACCCGAGTTGGCCCTGCCCCTGATTTTTGTACCAGGTGACCCGCCGATTTCGCCGAGCCCCGACGACCACGTCGGGTCTGTCGTTGCCCGTGAGATCGGCGGCCTGAACCGTGATCACACCGGTCGCATTCGCGGTGATCACCTGAGGGGAGGAAAATGTGCCATCCCCCTGATTCTCGCACCATGCGACCATTCCGTCCCGTTCCGCGGCAAAGAGCACGTCTGGGTGTCCATTTCCGGAGAGATCCGCCGTCTCAACGGCGAGTGCCCCCTCGGCCGACTGGGTGAGTGGTTGAAAGGAAGCAAAACGGCCCGACCGCCCGGCTGTGGAGTTCGACCGCGCCCCGGTCGGCGGGTTGCCTCGGTTGTCAAGCCAGCCAACCGTGTTGTCGTCGTATGAGGCGACCACCAGATCAGGGCCGGCGTCGTTCGTCAATGGAGCGGCGTGAACGGCTTGAGGTCCCTTTGCATCCCGCGTGAGCACAGCCCGCTCGCCCCCAAACGGCACCTCGACCGACACGTAGGACTCGGCCGTCGCCCCTCCAACCGCCTCGACGGTATACTGGACCCGGGCCGTCCCTGTAAAGGTCGGAGCGGGCCAAATCCGAAGGCGAGATGCATCAATCACCTCGACGCGCTGGATGTCCGCCGACAGAGGACGGGCCGATTGAAGCGACATGAATGCGCCGGAGGGCCCCTGATCGTTGGCAAGCACGTCCACGACCGTCTCGCCCACCGTAACCGTGCGATCGGGCTGGGCCGTGATCGCTGCGGTCTCCAGTCTAGCAGCACGCTTTTCAGAGCCGGACACTGTGGTCCAGAGGAGGGTGGTTCCCAAGAGCAGGAGGCCCACAATTCCGGCCAGTCCGATGCGAACTTGGCGAGGAGACAAGTTCGGAAACAGATACTGCCCCCACTGAGCCGGGCGATCTACGAGCCAGGTTTGGACCTGGTGGAGGAGGCGAGACCAGATCCGGTTCCAGTTCATCCGCTCCTGGGGGGTTCGATCCAGGATTACGGACACGGTCGTAGCTTGGTTGGGCTCGGATTTGATCTCGTGTTCCCAGACGTGCCCTCCTTCAATGGCCACGGCCCGCACCCGGTGGTGGCCGGGTTGAACTGCGACCCACTGATCGCCCCCCGCATCCAGGGTAGCCTCCGGAATGCGGTCGACGAAGAGGTCGCAGGGTTGGTCCGTCCGAACCTCCAGGAACGACAGGGTTCCGGATTCGGACGCGTCGCTTTCTCCGTCTCCTCCCGGAGGGGAAGGGGCTGCGGCCGCCTGTTCTGCGGGCATGGATTGCGGGGCGGGGTCCGGCGCTCGAGACGACTTCCGCTCGGGAAGCGATTTCTGCTCAGGCGGGGGTGGGCCTGGGGCGGAGTCCTGAATAGAATCGCTCGACGACTCGGCACCAAAGTTGATTGACACCGAGGTGGTCTCCCCGCGAGACACGGTGACGACGTTTTTCCACAGCACCGCGTCCAATCCGATATCTTCGTGAGCCGACTCGTCGACGCCGGACTCCGACATGGTCACCGTCTCGCTCTGCTGGCTCTCCTGATCAATCCGGACGGCCCGCAGTCGGTGCGTGCCCTGCCCGATTTGCATCGAGTACGTCGTTCCGGGCGACGCCTCTGCCTGCCGGGCCCCGTCCACGTACAACCGACAGGCGTGCGAGACTTCGATGCTCAGCTCCGCTGTGCCCTCCTCAGGGCCGGCTGAAGGGGCCTCCTCTCCTGTGCTTTCCGGTTCCCAGCCGGGCACCGCTTCGGAGGAGGTCTTCGGGAGCCTCTCCGACAGCGCCTTGATGGTCGACAGGCGGTCTTCGGGGTGGACAGCCAATCCTTCGAGAACAGCCTCGTTGGTCGCGTCGGAGAGAGACGGGACCAGTTCTTTGGGAGGAACCAATTCGTCTTCTAAAATCCGACTCGTCGCCTCCGGGGGTTTGTAACCGGTAAGCATCCGGTACAAAGTCGCCGAACAGGCGTAAACGTCCGTCCACGGCCCCTGATCGCCCTTGCTGTGATACTGTTCGTACGGCGCGTACCCTCGCTTCAGCACGACCGACATGTCTTGCGTCCGCTCCCCCACTGCTGTTCGCGCCGCCCCAAAGTCGAGGAGAACGACCTTCCCCTTGTCGGCCAGATACACGTTGCTCGGGTCGATGTCACGGTGCAAGATATTCTTTTCGTGGACTGCGGACAACCCGTCGAGCACCTGTTCCAAGACGATCAGGGCCTCGCTTTCCAGAATGAAGTCATTCCGGATGTCCAGGTACTCGTCAAGGGTCCGGCCCTCGTAGTAATTCATCACGAGGTAGCCGGTGCCGTTGGCTTCGAAGAAGGTTCGCACCCGTACGATGTTGGGGTGCTCCTCGAACTTGGCCAGCATGCGGGCTTCCTGCAGAAAGCGCTGAAGCCCGAACTCAAAGTCCTCTTGTTCCTCCTTCGAGAGGGGCCGAACGGTGTGGGCGCCCGTGTCGCGGACGGCGATGTTGTTGGGCAGGTACTCTTTCACCGCCACGACCATCTCCAGCACCTCGTCGAATGCCAGATAGGTGACGCCGAATCCCCCGACGCCGAGGACACGCCCCAATCGAAACTGGTCGCGAAGAAGTGTGCCCTGTTCGAGCGCGCGCGGATTTCGGCCCGTGGTGTCTTCTCGAAAGATGTCCGCTCGCCTCATGATGGGGCATCGTCGCGATGAGCCGGAATCGACACGGAGATCCGGTCGGTGGTGGGAGTGCACGTGGCCCGCGTCGGCATTTTCAGTTACGCAAGATTATTGCCGAAAATCAAAACGGGCCCTTATTTCTCATCATTGTATTTCAACACAATTCGACGAGAGGTGCCGAGAAGGAAATGAAGGCAGTAATCTATTAAAAAGGTAGCCAAATTTAAGGTCCTGCACATCGCTACATGAGGAGGGTCGGCGAGTGGGAGGCTGCCCTCCCGACGGTCGAGACGTTCATTTCAACTTCTCTTGCCCCATCTATCTCCGATGTCATGCTTTGGCCTGCCGCTGAAACCTGCGCCGATTCTTTAGGCCCATCGGATCCTGTGTGCTCCTTTTTCGCGCCCGGATGCTGAAGCTGACCGTGGCGGACGCCTTTTGGCTGGCGGCAACGCTGCTGGCCTACCACCGCTCAACGGAGGGGGAAACCGGATCCGGCGTGGCAGAATCGGCTGGAGCGGCCTGGCGATCAGTTTCCAGAGCTGAAGCAGAAGGCCTTCGGGAAGGCCGATGAGTCTCAGTCCGGACCGATGGGGGGGCGGATCTCACGGATACGAGGTAGGCTTCTGTATCGGACGATCCGAGCTTGCGTGGAACGCGATGAGTGTGAGCGATGCGAGCAAATCTCGGGTATCCCCGCCGCCCCAAATGCAGCACGACGAGCACGGACGAACGTCGTGGAGGGGACGCAGGAGTCCCAACGTTCGCGTCGTACGCCGGAGCGCTTTGCATTCCTGCAGGAAAGCGAGCGACACAAAGGCCCGCCCGGAACTCAGCTTTGGAAGAAAGCGGTCCGCTCGCCTACGGAGGAGCGGTAGAAACGATGTGTATCTGTGATCCCTTCCACCGGATCTGTAAAAAAGAAACGGGAGAACTGAGGAGAGTGGGCTTTTCCGCCGATTTGGAGGCGACACGATGGGTAGAGGAAAATCGGCATGCGGTTTGATGGGTAAAAGTGATGCATTCCCGAGCGTCTCATTCTCCCCCAAACTGTTTTCCTGACGCCATGTCTGCTCCCTTGATCGTTGCTACGATTCTCGTTTTCGGTTGGAACTTGACGCTGATTGTTGCAGCGCTTCTTACCGGTACGGGGCCCTTCCAATCGAAGGAGAAGACCGCTCGTACGATGAGCTCGTCGCAGAGACGCGTGCAGGCCGAAATTGGCAAGCCGGAGCTGGATGCCCGGACGAATGCGTGGAAGAGAGAGGGGGGAATTGGCATTGCCGAATCCGTTCAGTCTCGGATCACCGAGACGCAGCAGGAAGTGACGGTGCAGGCCCCGTATGCTGAGGCATCGGTGACTGTTGCCGGAGAAGACGGAAGAGAGATTCGCCGCTGTTCGGTGTGCATGAACTAGTTCGCCCTTGGTCAGGGAATTCCCAAAAGTGTCGGGGAGATAAGAAGTTGGTTCTCGAAGATCCGTGCGCACCCTTGTCTTGAGGGTGTAGGCCGGAGCCGGTACTCCCGGTTCCGGCCTTTTTGTTTTCCGCAATTGGGTTACGTGCGCCCTAACACGAAGACGCGTGGGTAGAGGCCGCCAATCTCAATGACCCGGACGTGGCGCACATCGAACATGTCGGTCTCGCCCAGGGCCTTGTTGAAGGGGGCTTGGCGAAGGACGAGCATGACGACCCGCCCCTCAGGCACCAGGACATCGTGCAGTTGCTGGAGGGTGCGGCGGTAGAACGGGCCAAAGTCCATGCTGCTGGCAAGGCGCACACCAAACGGCGGATTGGTGACGACGAGATCCGCTTCCAGATCGCCAACGGCTTCGGCCAGGTACCAGATGTCCGACTCGAAGAAGGTCACGCGCTCCGTCAGGTCCTGCGCTTCGGCGTTTTGCCGGGCGCCGTCGAGGGTGTCCTCGTTCCAGTCGTTGCCCACGAGGCGGGCGTTGGGCCAAAGGTGCCCGGCTTCCCACAGAATGGTACCGGAGCCGCAGAAGGGATCGAGGACGACGTCGGGCGGGTCGTCGAGGTGGGCGAGGCGGAGAAGGGCATAGGCTACGTTGGGCTTGAGGGCCGCTGTCGGTTGAAAGAGGCGGACCTGGCGGCGACTCAGGGCCTCACGGGTGTGCTGGACGCTCACGAGACATCGATCATCGTGGACGTCGACCCGCACTTCCACGTCGTAGTCCTCCAGGTCCACGGCGGCGTCGTATCGGGCATCGACTGCCCCTCCCGCGTACTGTTGGACGTCGATGCTGGTAAAGTCGTGGTCGCCCTGTCGCACGGTCGTCACGCGGAAGGTGTCGGCCGTCTCCATGGCCGTCACGTCGAGCGTCTTGATCGTCTCGTGGATCGTGTGCAGGGCCTCTTCGGCGTCGTCGGGCAGTGAAAAGGTATAAAGGGGGGCCAGCACGTGGTGCACCGACTTCATGCGGCGCGCGATGTCGAGCGACGAATCGAGATCCGCTTCGACCTCCACCAGGGCGTAGCTCCGAAGATCAAGGGGCGCCTCGTTGGTGTCGTGGAGAGAGAGGCCGACCTCAGTAGCCCGCTCGCGATACTCCGCAATCACCACGTCCTCCAGCCCCATGTTCGTGGTGAACAGAAGCGGGGTGTGCTCTGCCGAACGGAGAGAGGTGACGGCAGCAGTCTCGGGAGGCGTCATGCTGGTAACGGGCACGAGGAGGGAACGCGGTTGAGGAAGGAAACGCACCCACGCTCTTCCTTAGAATGGACCGATTACGCGACCGCGGGCTCCGTCGTGATTGAATTAGTGCGGGCCGCCTCTTCGAGCGTCGTTTTCTCGAGGGCCGTGCCGAGAAGGGTGC
>CAZTDC010000109.1:5426-8917 GCA_964612165.1 uncultured Salinivenus sp. | reverse complement strand
ATGACGGCGATCAGGCCAAACTCGCCGATGTCGGAGACGTCGGTCTGCTGCGGGGTGTTGTGCTGCGAGGGATTCTGGGCTTCCATGGACGGGGGAGCGGCTGGTTCGCGGAGAGACGAGCACTCGTCATCTCCCCTGTACCTCGAAGCCAGGGGCGTGTTTGTGGCCCCGGGGGACAGGACCGGTCCTTTCGTCGGCTTTTGATCGGAGCGGTTTCCTTCACTACCCCGATGCTGTCAGGCACTCTGTTGAGAGGGAGGCGAGCGGCGGTCCGATCCTTACTCGCTAAGCCGTTCCTGCATTGTTGTTGCCCATGCGTGCAGGTTTTCGTGGTGCGGGGAGGACGCATCGCTTGCGCCACGGGCCTCATCGATCTGGGTGAGGCAGCGCGCAAGATGTTTGCGAGCCCGCCCGGGCCGGTTCTGCCGCATCCGGAGGAGGGCCCGCTCGGCCTCGATGCGGGGCTCGGGGGTGTCCGCGGCCGCTTCCGCCTCGTCGAGCAGACCCATGGCCTTGGCGACCCCCGTCGTTCCTCCCGTTGTATTGCGCACAGCGATGGCCATGTACAAATAGGTCTCGGGCGTCGTCCACGCGGTGTTGAGCGCGCGCTCCAACACGGCCTGGGCGGCGTGGAAGCGACGGGTGGCCAGGTCCATCTCGGCCTCATGTTCAAGTACGGCGGCGATTCGGGTGTCGTAGGTCGAGTCGGGAGGGGGACTGGCATCGTCGAGTACGGACGGATCGCCGCCCTGCTCCTGAATAAGAGTGGCGAGGTGTTCCTGGCGCTTCGCCTTCGTGCTGGGGTGGCTGTCGGGGAAAGACGAGCCATGCGTGGAATTGGTCCGCACCCCCGACTGGTGCAACGTGCGGAGGGCGGTGTGGAGGGCAGTAGGCGGGTCTTCCTGAGCCATCAGCCATTCCTGGGCGAGGCGGTTGGCAGCGCGCTCCTGATCACGGTTGTACTTCAATCCAGCCGCCGCAATGAACTCCCGATCCAGGTACTGGGTGGCCAGCCCCGCGCTCAGGTCGTAGATCGTCGATTCGAGAGGGCGACGTCCGCCGAGGCTGGGCGCAACGACCGACGTCACTCCGCTCACGACGCCCCCGAGGAGGTTACGGGCTCGGTTTCGTTTCTTGCTGGACTGGTAGGTGGAAAGCGCGTGGTCGAGCACGACGTGGGCGACCTCGTGGGCCAGCAATGCGCGGAGCTGGGCCTCGGTATTCAGCGTGGTAAGGAGGCCGGTGGTGAGAATGATGGTGCCGTCGTTCAGGGCGAGGGCGTTGGGCGTGGTGGTGCTCAGCACGCGGACTCGAAAGGCGCCCGGCCGACCCGGCATCATGGGGTTGGGCTGGACGGTGAGGAGCTGGCGCTGCAAGTAGTCCTGTACCTGCAGGTCCGTCCAGAAGCCGTTGGCGTCCCCAATGGCACGCTGATAGTCGGAGGTCACTTCGCTGAGCTTCTGCCGATCGTCGTAGTCCCAATCAATCGTGCTGTCCCGGTCGGCGCGCTCTTCCAGATGGCGAATCCAGGCCTCTTCCCAGAAGCTCGACTCGAGCTGGTTGGTATGCTGCCGCGCCGCCGGAAGGTCGACGGGAAACTGCGCCTGTGCTGCAGAAAAGAGCCCGCTCCCCAGAAGGAGGAGCAACGCGCAGAAAAGGGGTTTCCGGCGGGCCACGGAAACGAGACGAACCACAGTACCAAGCAAGATCGGACCAATTCGGGCGAGAACGATCCGTACCAGAGCGTGTGGGCGGTGATCCATGTCCAGCAGGGAGGGAGCTGCGTATTTCTCCTCTACAGAAACAGATGCGTGGGGCGTGGGTGTGGTCCCGTTCCCGGAATCGTCGGGGTTTCGCCTCTGTCCCCTAGTTTTCTTCCTCCCATGTTGTCCTCCGACGTGCCGTCCGGTGCTGCGTCCCTGCGTCAGAAGAAGGCCATCGGGCTCCCGCCCGGATCCGTCGTCTTTGTGGGGGAGGAAGGGACCGGTCCGGTTCAGTTTTCGGTCATCGACTACACGACCGACCACCTCGACGAGACTGTGCCTTCGGACGTGGAGGAGGTGCTCCCGTTTCGGGACTCGCCGACCACCACCTGGATCAACGTCAGCGGCGTGCACGACGAAACGGTGATTCAGGCCATCGGCGATCACTTCGGCATCCATCCGCTCATCCAGGAGGACATCGTCAACACGGGGCAGCGGCCGAAGCTGGAGACCTACCCGGACCACGTGTACGTGGTGTTGAAGATGCTCTACCACGACGATGAGGAGGACCACCTGCGGGCCGAGCAGGTGAGCTTCGTCCTCGGCGGAAGCTATCTGATCTCGTTCCAGGAGGATCCGGGCGACGTGTTTGATCCGGTTCGGAAACGACTCCGCGAAGCGCGGGGACGCATTCGGGCACGCGGGACCGACTATCTCACCTACGCATTGCTCGACGTCATTGTGGACCACTACTTCGTGATCCTGGAGGAACTGGGAAGCCGAACGGAGGAAATTGAAGAGGAGGTGCTTGAGGAGCCGCAGTCCGAAACGCAGGAGCGCATCAACGACTTGCGACAGGACCTCGTCTTTATGCGGCGCATGACGTGGCCGGTGCGCGAACTGCTCTCGCAGCTCGAACGCCTGGATTCGCCGCTGTGGTCGGAGGAGACGCGTCCCTTTGTGCGAGACACCTACGACCATGCCGTTCAGGTGCTCGACCTCGTCGAGTCGCTCCGGGACGTGGTGGGCGGCCTCACGGACCTGTACATGACCTCGCTCTCCAACCGCATGAATGAGATCATGAAGGTTCTCACTATCATCGGGACGATTTTTATTCCGCTCACATTTGTGGCGGGCGTCTACGGCATGAACTTCGAGTACATGCCCGAGCTGACGGTGTGGTACAGCTACCCGGTAGTGATGGCCGTGATGGCTGGAATTGCCGGAGCGTTGCTAATCTACTTTCGCCGGAAGGAGTGGATTTGACGGAGCCGTGCTGAGAGCCCCGTACGCCGCACGCTTTGGGGAGACAGAAAAGGATCCGCGACATTGCCCCCGCGGAGGCCGCTCAGAATGCCCGCGGTGTGGCAGCGGACGAGACGTCGCCGGGCGTATCGGACGGGATGTCTTGGGTACGCCTTCACTACGCTACACGTCGAGTCGGAGCCACGCCTGCTCGACACGAATGGTGTTCAGTGCACGCTCGATCGAGTGGCGGACCGAGGTTTTCAGGGTTTCGAGGGAGCTTTCGTTTCGCCGGTAGGCAATGACGGCGAGGGACGCAGGCAGGGTCCAGAAGAGTGCAACGAAA
The DNA here is from genome assembly GCA_964612165.1 of uncultured Salinivenus sp. GTDB lineage: Bacteria > Bacteroidota > Rhodothermia > Rhodothermales > Salinibacteraceae > Salinibacter. Next base: position 5,623 of record CAZTDC010000109.1, on the reverse strand, counting down.
AGAAGAAGGGTCGGTGTCGGGGTCATGGCAGCTGGAGGAATTTGGTTCGAATGGGCGCGGTTGGCTCTTTCCTCAACGCGCTCAATAGAGGTTACAAATCCCGTTCCGAGGTTGGGGACCGTCTCCTATTCGGCGAAAACGCCCTTCTGGGTGGAAAGACACTCCCTGGTGGTTTCGTTTTTACACGTAAGCCCGAG
>CAZTDC010000109.1:0-5326 GCA_964612165.1 uncultured Salinivenus sp. | reverse complement strand
CGTCCCTTCCCGTCGGCGTGAGTGGGGCCGGACCGTTTGCTCCGAGGCGCCCGTCACGCGAATGGACAGCGGGCGAAGAGCACGCTGTCGTCAAACTGACGGGCTCCAAGGAGGAGACTGATGCTCGACGCGGGAGGGTCTCAGTCCGGGCGCGGTCGCTCCACGCCTTCCGACACGCTCATCTGCCGCCCTCCCTGGTGCATGTACACGTCCACGATCCGAAGGTCGTCGGTCCGGTCCGTGACGTCGTTCACGAGCACAGGATTGCCGCGACTTTCCTCCGACAGCTGCTCGGCCAGGGCTAGTGCGTCGTCGAGCGGGCCGTCGAAGGCAAGCACGCGTCGCCCCACCATCTCGCGCGTCGAAGAAAGGCGATCGTCGTCGAGGGCCGGGTGTTCGTCGAGCGCGTCGGGAACAACGAGTTCGATCATGGGCCATTCGAGTCTTGAGTGGAGCGGGAGATGAGAGCAGGAGACCGGACGAGGAAGAGGCATTTCCCCCTTTGCTGCGAGGCTGAGCGTGTGGTATGACTGGCGGAGGAGCGAATCGTTACATCCCCGATTCGGGTTGCCATCCGATTGCGATGGCCGAACCGATTGGCGGACGCGTTTGCTGCGTGGCCAAGCGGGGGGTGTAACGGTTGGCCGCACGGCCGAACAGAGCGCCGATCCTAGCGACGTTTTTCTGCTCTTTCGTTCACGAGACCGCTTCGGTTTCCATGTGTCGTCTGTACGGCCTCCAGGCCACGCACCCCACGCGCCCAGCCTGCGAACTGTTGGAGGCACAAAATGCGGTGATCGAACAAAGCCGCGAGGATGCGCGCGGCCTGTCGAACCCGCACGGTTGGGGCATGGGCCATGTGGCCAACGGCACCACGTCCTGCTTTCGGCAGGTCGAACCCGCGACCGAGAGCCCGGACTACCGAAAGAAAGCCCTTGGGGCGGAGGGGGCGACGGTCCTGGCCCACGTTCGTCGGGCCACCGTGGGCGACCCGAGTCACGCCAACACCCATCCCTTCCGTCACGGCCCCGCCCTTCTGATCCACAACGGCCACGTCCCGGCCTTCGACCGGGTGCGGCCCCGCCTCCTCGACCGGCTGGACGCAGACCGGCGGCAGTCGGTACGCGGCACCACCGACAGCGAGCACGTATTGGCCCTCCTCCTCCAGCTGCGCGACGAGGCGCCCAGCGAGCCCCTCCACACCACCACGCGCGAGGCCGTCCACCTCATACAGGAGTGGGTGGCGGACGTCCGTGAGGAGGCCACCGTCGGGACGACAGACGAAGATTACCACAGCCTCTCCCACGACGAGCTCGAAAAGATTCTCGGCCTCAATCTGCTGTGGACGGATGGTCGCACGCTCGGCGGCTCCCGCCTCAATCGGACCCTTTGGGCCGTTCAGCGCGACCGCGTACAGACCTGCTCGATTTGCGGCCAAGCCCACGCCGATCCCCCCGATGATTCCTCGTACCGGTCCACCACCCTCGCGTCCGAGCGCCTTACCGATGAGGAGTGGACCGAAGTGCCCAATGGATCGGTTTTTCAGGTGGATGCGGACGGCACCCTCCACCTCGAGACGCTCAATCCCGCCTGATCGGCGTGCTCCCGCTCCCCAATGCCCAGCGCTTTACCGTTCCGACTTTTCAATCCCCCAACGTTCTAACTCTCCAACGTTCTAACCTTCCAGCGTCTTACTTCCCATGTCCCTGAACGAACAGCAGCAGGCCCTCTGCGACGAAAGCCCCTACGACTACAGCGACCTGAGCGCCCTCTTTTTGAACTGTACGCTCAAGCCCTCGCCTCAGGAGTCGCACACGCGCACCCTCATCGACGTGTCCGCCGGCATCATGGAAGAGAACGACGTGGACGTCGAGATTGTGCGGCCCGTGGACCTCGACCTCCCGCCCGGCGTCTACGGCGACATGACCGAGCACGGCTTCGACACGGACGACTGGCCCGAGCTCTACCAGAAGGTGATGGACGCGAACATTCTCGTTCTCGGCTCGCCCATCTGGCTCGGCGAAAAGTCTTCCGTCTGCCAACAGGTGATCGAGCGCCTCTACGCCAACTCCGGCGAGCTCAACGACGAGGGACAGTACGCCTACTACGGACGAACCGCCGGTTGCCTCATCACCGGCAATGAGGATGGCATCAAGCACTGCTCCATGGGCATCCTCTACGCGCTGCAGCACATCGGCTACACGATTCCGCCGCAGGCCGATGCGGGCTGGATCGGCGAGGCCGGCCCCGGCCCCAGCTACGGCGACGAGCGGGAGGACGGCTCACGCGTCGGGTCCGACAATGACTTCACGCAGCGCAACACGACGTTCATGACGTGGAACTTGATGCACACCGCCTACCAGCTGCAAGAGGCGGGCGGGGTGCCCGCCCACGGCAACCAGCGTTCGGAGTGGGAGGCCGGCTGCCGCTTCGACCATCCGAATCCGGAGCACCGGTAACCCGCCGTGTCCTCGTTCTCCGTAGCCGATGGGACCGTCCCCGACGGCACTGGCTCGCGCGGAACCGAACCGACCATCGCAAATAGATTCCTACTGTCAAAAAAGCTTACCAATCAGTAAGGAGTCGTATGGCCGGTTCCGAAGACGCAGCCGCGCGCTCCGCGACCGCCGAGCGCATCCTCGATCTTGCGCAGGAGCGAATCCAGCAGCGGGGCTACAACGCCGTCAGCTACGGGGACCTCGCCGACGAACTCGACCTGACGACGGCCGCCATCCACTATCACTTTCCGTTGAAGGCCGACCTGGTACAGGCGCTGGTGCAGCGGTATCGGCGGCAGAGCGCCCGAAAACGGGCGTCCATCCGCGAGCAAAACGACACGCTCCGCGAGCGGCTCCTCCAGTACGTCAAGCTTTTCTCGGACATCATGGACGGCGGGGGCCTCTGCTTGTGTGGCATCCTCGCGGCCGACGAGCCCACGCTTCCAGAAGAGGTCCGACGAGAAGTTCGCCGCTTCTTTGCCGAGCAGGAGGACTGGTTAACCGACCTTCTCGACGCCGACACGTCGGGCGGGGCGGGCCTGCAGGGATGCGACACGTCTCGAGAGGTGGCCCAGCTGTTTTTGGCCACCCTCGAAGGGGCCATGCTTACAACGCCGGATCGGAACTCGACGACGTATACCGAAACGCTCCGTCACCTCGTCGACTCCATTGTAACGTAGTCGCCCGGTACGGCACGGAGACGACAGGATGTGGGAACTCACGCTGTTTCTACATGTACTTACTTACTGATAAGTAAATAACTACAATTGGTCGGTCCTGGATTGAGAGGTCCTCACGGGCCGACGCTCACTCGTACTCGCTCATTCAAACCGCCCTTACCCCTTTATGGCTACGACAGCCGCTCCCCAGACCGATCACGCCGAACAGGTTCACGACAAAGCGAAGCAGGCGCTTGGCTTTGTGCCGAACCTGGTGAAGGAACTTACGAAGGAGAACCCCGCCGTCGGGGACGCCTATCTGACCGCCACGGGCATCGTGGAGGAGGGAGGCGTTCTCTCCCCGGCCGAACAGCAGGCCGTCATCCTGGCGATCTCCAGCTACAACGACTGCCACTACTGCACGAAGGCCCACGCCGCCGCCGGGCAGCAGGCTGGGCTCGACGCCGAGACCGTTGAGACGATCAACGAAGGCGGGCTTCCGAGCGACGAGCGCCTGAAGAGCCTCGTTCGGGCCACACGGCGCACCCTCGGCAAGCGCGGCTGGCTCTCCGGCACCGATGAGGCCGAATTTGACGATCTCGGTTTGGGCCGCCCCGAGCTCTACGAGATTATCGTGCTCACGGGCATCAAGACGATCAGCAACTACGTCAACCACATCGCCGGCACGGAGGTGGACGAGGCCTTCCAGCAGTAGGGCTCGTTCTCCGTCTGTGAAAGAGGATTTCGTTCGGCACCGATTCCACGGAGATCGTGGGGTCGGTGCTTTTTTGTTTGCCGCCCTCCACCGAAGACGCCGCCGGAAAAAAGACAAGGCGGGCCTACAGCTCGTATGTCAAATACAGAATCTGCCGAATGAGGGCTTCTTTTTTCACCGAGAACCCCTCGCGGACCGGTTCACCGTCAATCTCGACGACCTGCGTGTCGGGCGAGCGGGCCATCAGAAGGAAGCCGAGGTGGCGACGAAAGGGAATAAGGGAGGCCTCGTTGGTCGGAAGGGCAGTCCCCTTGTTATGAAGCAGCTTTTGGACCCACGCTTGTTGGGCATCGACGTAGAGAAGCGGGATGTCTTCCTGCATCGGACCCGGTCGAAAGAGGAAGTGAAGTCCCGTGACGTCTCGTTCAAGCTGGCCGTAGGCTCCGACCTCAAAGCGGTAGTCAACGAAGAGGGTGTTCGCTGTCAGGATGCCAATTCCATACTCATCGATGAGTGCGTTCTGCAACGCCGACACGCTCTTCTGGGTCGAATCGTTGGGACGCCGTCGGACGGCTGCGCCCTCTCTGCGCTCGAGCGTATGAACGAGCGTGTCCAGAAGCGCCTCCATAGGACCGTCGATTTGACGCGGGACGGAGAGGCGCACCGTCCGCTCCCAAACCTGAGCGGGAGACGTGCGGGGGACCACCAGACCGAGCACGGCCGCAATCAGTCCGACGAACAGGAGGGAGCGGGAAGGGAGCAAGCACGTCATGGTTCAGGGAGCACGGAGATGAGTGAGACGTTGAATTCGGAGTCGGTAGAGAAACGCTCGATCTGGCGTCTGGCGTTCCACGACGGACAACTACGGTCAGATTATTTCTCCCCCGGCAGCGAAACGAACCGCGCGTTCTCCGGGGGCGCCAGCTCCGAGTCGTCGAACGGGCGGCGGTAGGAGATGCTGTCGGCGAAGGCCTCGTTGCGGAGTGTGTCGCCCACGCCCGCGCGATCCGAGTAGGAGTACCCCTCGAAACGCGTGGGCACGGTGAGGCCGTGGACCGTCGTGTAGTCCTCGTAGTCGAAGAACGTCTCCGGAAGGTCGGCCCCGGGCTCCACGTCCTTTCCGTAGCTCACGGAGTACCGGATGGCATCGACCCGGCCCGAGTCCTTGTCGAGGTAGAGCGTATAGGTGTCGCCGGGCGAGTCGCCGACGCCCTGCTCGAAGGTGACGGCCGCCATGTCGTGGGGCTCCCCGTCGAGCGTGTCGTCGGGCAGGGCCTCATAGTTCAGCCCCGGGTCGGCGAGGACGAACGGGATCTGCTGGAAGTAGAAGCCGGAGAGGGCCCAGAAGCGGGGATTGGGGCGCTCGATGGAGTCGGGGGCGATCCAGGCCCGCTCGCCTTCCCACGCAAAGCGGGCATCTACGGATTGGGCGTTGTCGTAAGAGCCCGTCGTCA
>CAZTDC010000108.1:0-8982 GCA_964612165.1 uncultured Salinivenus sp. | reverse complement strand
ACGTGGTAGTCCTTCTTCATCACGATCTTGTCCCCCTCCACGCTGGCGTTGAGGACGGGGTGCTCGCGCAGCGCCTCCACGGCGGCCTTCACGAAGAAGGGGGTGAACGTGAGCTTCACGCCCTCCTGCTCTAGGAAGGCCTCCTTGTTCTTCTCGCGGAAGCGGACGAGGCCTGTCACGTCGGCCTCGGCGAAGGAGGTGACGTGGGCCGAGGTGGCCTTTGACCGCACCATGTGCTCGGCCGTGATCTTGCGCATCCGGTCCATGGGCTGGACGTCGATGCGCTCGCCGTACTGCTGCTTCAGCTCCTCTTCGCTGGGGCCTTCCTCCACCGTGTAGCTGCCGCGCGTGGGCTGCTCCGGGCGGCTGGGGCGCGGCGGACGTTCGGGGGCGGTGGCCGGGGCGGCGGGCTCGGCGGTACCGGGCGCGCTCGGCTGCTCTTCGCGCTCCTCAAGGTAAGCGAGCACGTCTTCCTTTGTCACGCGCCCGTCGCGGCCGGAGCCGTCGATCGACTCCAGTTCGCTCATGTAAAGTCCCTCTTCCTTGGCGATCGAGCGGACGAGCGGCGAGTAGAAGCGGCCGTCGTCCCCCCGGCGCTTAATCGTTTCCTCGGGCGAACGGTCGGGCTCCTCCGGGCGACGCACGGTGCCGTCGCCGGACGGGGCCGCGGATGGCAGATCGGCCTTCTCCGGTTCAGGCTCTCCCGCGGCCTCTTCCGTCTCTTCCGCTTCGTCGGGCGCGTCGGGCACAGGCGCCTCCACCGTACCGGCCTCCGCCTCGGACGCGAGCAGAGCAATGACGGTGCCCACTTCGACGGTCTCGCCCTCTTCCACGAGCCGCTCCGTAAGGACGCCGGCGGCCGGAGAGGGCACTTCCGTGTCCACCTTGTCGGTACCGATCTCCAACAGCGTCTCGTCGACGTCGACCTCGTCGCCGACCTCTTTGTACCAGGCGATCACCGTGCCCTCGGTGATGCTCTCGCCCATCTTCGGCATGACCACCTCGACTTCGTCCCCGCTCGGTTCGGGGGCGCCGTCGGAAGCCGGTTCGGCAGGCTCCGGCTCGGCTGTATCGGACGGGTCCGGTTCCGGCTCGTCTTCCGCCCCGGTTTCGGCTTCGGCCGGCGGCGTCTCACTCGGCTCCTGGACCTCGGCCGCCTCTTTCTCGGTCTCGACGCGGGCGATGACGGTGCCCACCTCGACGGTATCGCCCTCCTCAACCAGCATCTCGGTGAGGACGCCGGCGGTGGGGGAGGGCACCTCCGTATCCACCTTGTCGGTGCCAATCTCCAGCAGGATCTCATCCTGCTCCACCTCGTCCCCGATGTCTTTGTGCCACTCGATGACCGTGCCTTCGGTAATGCTTTCGCCCATCTTGGGCATTTCAACGTCAACCTGCGCCATAACTAAGTCCGCTCGTTCAGCGTCCGGAGAGAATGTGTCGATGCAAGGGGCGTGGAGCCGGAAGCGTTTCCAGTTCCGATCACCCCAGAATATCAATGTACGGAACCGTGCCCGATAAAAAAAGCGGGACAGAAGGACGGGCGTGCCCGCACCTCCTGCCCCGCAGAATGTGGGGAGAAGAAGTCGTGGTTAGGCGATCAGCGGGGCAATCACCAGCGACACGACGGCAATGAGCTTGATGAGGATGTTGAGGCTCGGGCCGCTCGTGTCCTTGAGCGGGTCGCCCACCGTGTCGCCGACGACCGACGCCGTGTGCGCCTCGCTGCCCTTGCCGTGCGTCTCGCCGTCCTCACCGGTGTAGTTGGCCTCGATGCGCTTCTTGGCGTTGTCCCAGGCCCCGCCCGCGTTGCTCTGGAAGATGGCGAACAGGACACCGGAGACGGTCACGCCGGCGAGCAGGCCGCCGAGCATGCCCTTGTCGATGAAGAAGCCGACGAAGACCGGGACGAGAATGGCGAGCAGACCCGGCGCGGCCATCTCGCGGAGCGCGGCCTTCGTGGAAATGTCCACGCAGCGCACGTAGTCGGGCTCGCCTTCTCCCTCCATGATGCCGGGAATCTCATCGAGCTGGCGCCCGACCTCCTTGATCATGTCGCCGGCCGCCCGGCTCACGGCGGCAATCGACAGGGAACTGAAGACGTAAGGCAACACGGCGCCGACGAGGAGACCAGCAAGGATCACCGGATCCGCCACGTCAATGCTTTGCACTTCGGCCTGCCGCATGTAGGCGGCGAAGAGCGCCAGCGCCGTGAGCGCCGCGGAGCCGATAGCGAAGCCCTTACCGATGGCGGCGGTCGTGTTGCCCACCGCGTCCAGCTTGTCAGTGCGGTCCCGCACCTCGCCGGGGAGCCCGCTCATTTCGGCGAGGCCGCCCGCGTTGTCCGAGATGGGCCCGTAGGCGTCGATGGCCAGCTGCATGCCGGTAATCGAGAGCATGCCCACGGCGGCGATGGCAATGCCGTAGAGGCCGGCGAAGTAATTGGCGCCGATGATGCCGACGGCGATAATGAGGGCGGGGATGCCGGCCGATTGCATGCCGACGCCGAGGCCGCTGATAATGTTGGTGGCCGTGCCCGCGATGCTCTGCTCGGCGATGCCTTCGACCGGCCCGTAGTCGGTGCCGGTGTAGTATTCGGTGATGAGGCCGATGAGCAGGCCCGCCGCCAGGCCAATCAGAACGGCCCAGAAGACGCCCATCGCGGTGTACTCGGCGCGGGCGCTGAACGCGATGGCCTCCGTCGTCCAGGTGGCCGGCAGCAGCCAGGTGATGAGGAAGTAGGAGGCAGCCGCCATGATCGCCGCTGCACCAAACTCGCCGGTGTTGAGGGCCGTCTGCGGATCGCCGCCTTCCTCAACCGTCACGAACCAGGAGCCGATAATCGCCACGAGAATGCCAACGGCGGACAGCACCAGCGGGAGCAGCACGCCCGCCAGTTCGAGAGTGCCGTCCATTGACTCGAATGCTGTGGTGAAGGACGCGCCGAGGACCATCGTTCCTATGATCGCGCCGACGAAGCTCTCAAAGAGGTCGGCGCCCATGCCGGCCACGTCGCCCACATTGTCGCCCACATTGTCGGCAATCGAGGCGGGGTTTCGGGGGTCGTCTTCCGGAATGCCGGCGTACACCTTTCCGGCGAGGTCGGCGCCGACGTCGGCGGCCTTCGTGTAGATGCCGCCGCCCACGCGAGCAAAGAGCGCGATGGCGGAGGCGCCCATCGAGAAGCCGGTAATGACGTTGATGACTTTCGGAATCTCCCAGGCCAGCAGGTCGTCGTAGAGCAGGAAAAGGCCTCCAAGCCCGAGCACGCCGAGCCCCACGACCGAGAGGCCCATGACGAGGCCGCCGGAGAAGGCAACGTTCATGGCGGGACCGAGGCTCGTGCGGGCCGCCTGCGTGGTCCGTACGTTGGCGCTCGTCGCCACGGTCATGCCGATGAAGCCGGCGAGGCCCGAACAGATGGCCCCTGCGATGAACGAGACGCCGACCCACCAGGAGGAGTTCGCCTGACCTGTGTTAGCCACGATCAGAAGCCCGGCGACGACGACGACGAAGATGCTGAGCCAGCGGTACTCGCGATTCAGAAACGTGCGGGCCCCTTCTGAGATGTTTTTCGACAGATTGATCATCTTGTCGGTGCCCATGTCCTGCTTGTCCACCCACCGGGTGGTAAAGAGGGCATACAGCAGGGCCAGCACACCGCTGGCCGGTACGAGCCATTTAAGTAACAACGTCAAATCCATGGAAACGGTCGTCCAGTTCGTTCGGGAAATACTCGAAGGAAGGGAGCGCGGTCATCACGCGGCGCAGTTCTGGAACCGCTTGATCGGCCCATCTGCCCCGTGCAAGAGCGTTTGGCACGCGACTCCCGGCGCGTGTTGCAAGAGTGTTGCAGAACGGCCTTAATCTACCGAGGCGGCGCCGTGGTTGATAGGAACCTCTACGTAATTCAGAGTGAAAAACTCCCGAATGCACTGGGAACACTTCTGTCAAAGGCGCCCACGAAGGCGCTCGGCTCCCCGTCTGGTGGAGTCGGTGTGCACGGACGGGCCCGACGGCATCAGAGCTCAATTCGGGCGCCGTCCTTTCGGGACGATTCCATGATGGCGTTCACGATCCGGATGTCGGCGAGCCCCTCTTCGCCGGGGACAACGGGGTCGTCGCCCTCCTTGATCGCGAGGGCGTCGTTGTCCATCTGGCGGGCTTGCTGGTCGCGGCCGCTGGGCCGGAGCTGCGTCCCGTCGCTCGTTCTGCCCTGCACGCCGGAGTAGGACTGGAAGGGCCGAAGCTGGTATCCTCCGTTCGTGCACGTCACGTCGAGGTAGTTGGTCGATTCGCCGAAGCTGGTTTCCCCTTTCGCCACGACGCCCTCCGGAAACTCCAACTCAAACTCGGCAAATTCGGGTACCTCGCTGTACATTTCGTCCCGTTCGGACCAGGTTCGTCCCGTCACGGCAATCGGCTCCATGCCGGTGGCGTAGCGGGCCGCGTTGATCGGGTAGACGCCCATGTCGTATAGGGCACCGCCGCCCAGCTCGGCGTTCCGTCGCCAGTCGCCGGGATCGGGGTGCCCGCCGTTGTAGCCCGCTCCCGTCTCGACCTTGGTGACGGCGCCGTACGTCTCCTCCTCCGCGTAGCGCATGATGGTTCGGTTGTTGGGCTCGTGCTGCAGCCGGTAGCCGATGGTGAGCTGCACGCCGTTGTCGTCGGCGGCCTCGATGACAGCCCGGCACTCCTCCACGTCCATCGCCATCGGCTTCTCGCACCAGACGTGCTTGCCCGCCTTCGCGGCCTTGATCGCATCCCGCGCGTGGATGCCTGTCGGCGTCACGATGTACACCACGTCGATGTCGTCGTTGTTGGCGATGTCCGGGAGCGTCTCGTAGCTGTACACGTTCGCGTCCGGGATGCCGTACCGCGACTGCCACCTCGGAATCTTTTCGGGCGAGCCGGTCACGATTCCGCGCAGTTCGCAGTGCTCCGTCTTCTGGAGACCGGGGGCCAGCTGGGTGCTGCTGTAGTTGCCCAGTCCGCAGAGGGCCACGCCGACCGTGTCGGTCCGGTCGGGCAGAATCACGGACGGAAAGCCGACCGTCGCTCCGGCGAGAATGCCACCGGCCTGCTTCAGAAACGTACGTCGGGTGGTGTCTTGAGCCATGGCACGAATCGGAAGGGTGGTGGAGAAGACAATAACGATCCTCGATCTGATGAACGACAGCGTCAAACGATTTTTCCGGCCGGCCTCTTACGGCACGACCGGCGCGTCGGCAATGCAGCCGATGGAGGTAGGGACCGGAAGCAAAAGGCCCATCGTCCTCGTCAATACCGATTGAGTTCAGTAGCAGGACACAAAGCAGGGCCCGACGCCTGTTGGGACGACGAAGGCGGGTTAGAGATCGCGATCCACTTATTCCCTGAGTCCGTGCCGATCGCCCGATGGTCTCCAGTTAGAGGGCGCCCAGGTTGGCGCGGAGGGTGAACTGGTGGAGGCCGCCGATCGACGACCACGAGTTGTAGGCGTAGTCCACGGTGAGGTCACTCACGGTGACGCCGAAGCCGAAGCCAAGGCCCGCCAGGTCGAACCGGTCGGTGAGCGCAAGCTCGGTGCTCCGGCGGTGGTTGTAGCCCACCCGGAGCCGGAGCACGTCGCCCGGCTGCAGCTCCGCGCCGAACGTGAGGTGGCCAAGAATGTGATCGACGGTCCCACCGCCCCTGATGCCGTCCGAGAGGTTCGTGAGGTCGTACGCCGTGGCCGTGAGCAGGAGGGGCAGGTGCGCCAGTCGCTTCGATAGCCCAAGCTGGAGGTCGAGGGGGAGAGGCTCGCGCGTATCGTCAAAGCCGTCGACCATGCCGCCGAGGTGACGGAGGGAGGCCCCGATCGAAAGCTGTTGTTCGGGCACGCGGTAGACGCCCCCGAAGTCGAGCGCAAGGGCCAGCGCACTGAACTGGTCGATGTGGGCGTACATCAGATGGAGGTTGGCTCCGTAGCGCATCCGCGGGCCTATGGAGCGAGCGCCTCCCAGCGTGAGGGCCGTTTCCCCCGCTCCAAAGGCCCCGGTGGGATTGCCCAACTGGTCGCGCCCCTCCAACGTCCCCCAGTGGGCAAATCGGAGTCCGCCGTGCAGGGTGGTCCCGAGGCCGCGAACGGTATGGCTGTACGCCACCGAGCCCGCGTTGAGGTCGGACAGGTGGTTGAGGTACGAAACGGAGGCGTTCCGACTCGTGGCCGGGCCGGGAATGGCCGGATTGTAGAAGAGCGCGTTCACGTCCCCATCGGTCACGGCCGCGAAGGCCCCGCCGAGGGCCGCCGACCGGGCCGAGGGCTCGATCCGAAGGAGCTGGAAGGTCGACAGCTCTGCGCTTGGCTGCGCCGCCACCGCCCCACTTCCGCCCACGAAGAGGCACAGTATGGTCAGGAGACGACGGATCGGCATTGAGCGGGCGAACCGGATCTAAGCAGAGCGGAGTCGAAGCACTCCCGCGTTCTCCACAGCGGGGTGTCAAGTTATTCGTATAGAATCTCGACCTTCTGGGTCGGGTCGTCCTCGGCGTTGCGGATGGCCACCTGCTCCACGAGCTCGTCGGCGATGCCGTCGAAGGCCTGGGCCGAGAGGCTGTCCGGGTGTGCGCGAACGATCGGGTTGCCATCATCGCCCGTTTCGCGAACCTTCTGTTCAATGGGCACCTGGCCAAGGAATGGGACGTCGAGCTCCTGCGCGAGATTCTTCGCCCCCTCCCGCCCGAAGAGGTAGTACTTGCGGTCCGGTAGGTCGGGCGGGGTAAAGTAGGCCATGTTTTCGACCATGCCCACGACCGGCACGTTCACGTTGTCGAACATGGCTTTGCCCTTGCGGGCGTCTGCGAGGGCCATGTCCTGAGGCGTCGACACGATAACGGCCCCGGTAAGGGGAATCGTTTGGACGACGGTGAGCTGGACATCGCCCGTGCCCGGGGGGAGGTCGAGGATCATGTACTCAACGTCGCCCCAGTGCACGTCTCCAAGAAACTGCCGCACGGCCTTCGTCACCATCGGCCCGCGCCATACGACGGCCTTGTCGGGGTCGACCATGAAGCCCATCGACAGGAGCTTGATGCCGTACTTCTCGAGGGGGACAATCTTCTTTTCGTCGTTCACGCGCGGCTTCTCGCCCTCCATCCCCATCATCTTCGGCACCGACGGGCCGTAGATGTCGGTATCCACGAGGGCCACGCTGTAGCCCTGCTCGGAGAGGGCCATGGCCAGGTTCACGGCCACCGTGCTCTTGCCCACGCCGCCTTTGCCGCTGGCCACGGCGATGGTGTTTTTGACCCCGTCCTCGCCGCTGGTTTGCTGCTTCTCGCCGCTCTGATCACCAACCACCACGTCGTCGCCGAGCGGGATCATCTCGCTGTCGAGTTCCACGTCGACCTCCAGCTGGCGGTCCACCTCCTCGTGGAGCACGCGCCGACAGGCCTCCTGCACCTGGTTGGCGAAGGCGGAGTCCGGATTCTTGACCACGACCGTAAAGGACGCACGCCCCTCCTCAACGGTGAGGTCCTTCACCATGTCGAGGCGAATGATGTCCTTGTCCTCGTCGGGATGCACGATTTTTCGAAGGGCATCCACCACGTCTTCGCGGGCGATAGACATCGGCAAGAGAGAAGCTCGTGAGGGAAGAACGCGTGTCGACCGTATGCCACCGCAGGGGCAGGCCGTTGTTCCTGTCCGGACGGGCGCTGGCCCAATGCTTTCCCGCGAATTACGTTGTGGTTCGGCTGCCGCCTGAGGCCCCATCCTACGACGACTTCGAGGGGAAGAGTCCCCGGGTGCCCAGTATGCTCCCCAGTAGGATCCAGCAAGCGATGAACGTCGCCCTCCGATCCAGCGTACAGTAACGGGCGACTCTCAAACAGCCCAGACGGGTCTCGATCTCCCCTCGTTCTCTTCTGTTGTCCCATGCCCGACGCAAGCGAGCGCAATCACACCACCGACGGATCGGAGCGCCGAACGGCCGTTAAGCACACCCAGGAGGCGCTCGACTACATGGCCCAGTACGGGGTGGAGCCGGAAGGAGAGGTGCGGCCCTTTTTTCCCCCGAGCGAGCGCCAGCAGAGCATCGACCGGCTCCCCTACGAGCACGACGTGAAACAGACGGTGACGTACGAAACGGAGCCCGGCGAATTCTCGGCGGTCTGTCCGTTTTCCGGGCTTCCCGACTACGGCACCGTTCGGGTCGAGTACGTGCCGGGGGACTGGATCCTCGAACTCAAAAGCCTCAAGTACTACTTCATTTCCTGGCGCGAGATCGGCGTCACACAGGAGGATGTGACGGCCTACATCTTTGAGGACCTGCGAGCGCCCCTCGCCAATCCTGAGCACCTCGCCGTTACCACCGAGTACAACGTGCGGGGTGGCATCAACACCACCTGTACCATCGACAGCCGGGAGCAATAGGAGGGGGCATTTGGGGGGGCTCCGGTTCGGCCAGATTACGGAGAGGGACGGCTTGGGGGGCGTTCGTAGCCCGTGAGTCGCCGATCCACCCACGCACTGTCAGCGCGAATGAGTAGCTGATCGGTGTAAAGCGTATCGGTGGGCGAGGGACGAGATCGAAGGCCCCGGAATACGCGCTGGATGGCGTTCGACTCGGCCCACTGCTCCTGGTTCTGGTAGGTGTAGGCGAACCAGACATTGGCCAGCGGATCGGGGTCTGAGGTGTACACGGATTTGATCGAGTCAATCCGCACGACCTGGGGCGTCGCGTAGCAAAACATCGACGTATAGTCCCGCGCCCGAGCGATCTCGTACTGCGCCTGCTTGCCCTCCTTTGTAAGAGCGAAGCGATGAATCGGAAGGCCCCGCTGCTCGTTCTCCTGAACGGTTTTCTCCAAAAGCCCAGCCTGGACGAGCGCCTGTAACTGCCGGTACTTGAACGACGAAGCATTCGGGTCTGGATTGAAGAGCGTAAGGGGATACTCGTTGTCTCGCCCTTGGGCCCGCGGAGCAATGCAGTACTCGTTGAAGGCCTGAAGCGACTCGTT
>CAZTDC010000107.1:0-8987 GCA_964612165.1 uncultured Salinivenus sp. | reverse complement strand
GCTTCCAGGAGCACGACGCCAAACGTTTCGTGGTGGCTTGGAAGCACGAAAGCATGGGCGTTCCAGACGGCGGTACGTACCCCCTTTCGGTCCAGGCGTCCCCGAAAGGTGACCTGCTCCGCAATCCCGAGCCGCTGGGCTTTCGTCTCAAGTTCCTTTCGTTTAGGTCCATCGCCCACGATGGTGAGGGTGACGTCATGCTCGCGGTTCGCGATCCGTTCGAAGGCCTGCAGAAGCCCCCCGACGTTCTTTTGAGAACTCAGACGGACCACTGTTACAAAGTGAAAGGGAGGCGGAGAAGAGCGAGTCGACGGTGGGGGATAAAATAGAGAAGTAGGGGCAAGATTGGGGTGGACCTCAATGCGTGAAGTCGCTGCAAGATCGTGTGCGACGAGCGTGCGTTTGAGATCCGTACTCACCGTGGCAATTCTGCTTGCATGCCGGTAGCCTTCTTCTACCAACGGCCAACGCCAGGAGCGAATAGACTCGCGCTGGAAGCCGGAAAAGTGTTCTGTCAGAATGTACGGGACAGATAGCGACGTACTGATCCTGGCCGCGGCAGCTCCTGCCCAACGACCGCTTTGAGCGTGAATGACATCCGGGGGACCATGCCGGTCGACGTACCGGCGAGCGAGGCGAACGGCACTGCGGACGCGGCACCGGAGGCCGGGGGGGAATTGCCACCACACGTTCCAGCCATACCGGCGAAGCGTTGGGAACCCATATTCGTCAGTCCACGCCGTCTGGAAGTGCTTATTGCGGACCGCCGACCAGGATGCACGCCGCAGGCTCTGCTGTTCGGGATAAATCACTCCGACCTGCAGACCATGCTGAGCGAGGCACTGAGCCTGCTCCGCGAAGTAAATCCCGTCGAGCGGAGCTTCGGTCGTCGGGTACCAGGACGGAACGATGAGGACGTGCATGAACGTACCGACGGTCGCCTGAGAAAACATGACAACTGTGCCTTTCCACACAGTTTCTTACCGTACCAGTGGACCCAGGTTGATCACGACGATGCTACCCGATTAACGAGGGCCGCGTACTGATCCATGAGGTCGGACCGGCGAAATCGACGGCGGGAAAGCGACCGGGCGTTTTGACTTGCGGTGGTTAGGCGCTCGGGGGCGTCGAGCACGTCGCGCAGGCAGGTTGTGAGTTGAGTAGGAGATTCGGGAGGGACGTACCAGCCGCAGTCATGCGTTTCGACGAGTCGTTTCGTCCAGCCGGGGTTTGTGACGACGACGGGGGTGCCAGTGGCGAGGCTATCGTAGAGTTTGCCCGGGGAGTTGGCGGCCAGAACGGGACGGTCCAGGAAGGAGACGAGGGATACGTCCGCGAGGGCGAAGAGGCGTAGCGCCTCGGGGTAGGGGAGGGGCGGAAGGGATCGAATGTGGTCGCATTGTTGGGCGGCCTGCTCCACAGCAGCGTCGTAATACCCTCGACCTGCAAAAGCAAAAAGAAGGTCCGACCGATCGCCCAGTTGTTTGGCGGAGTCGAGCAGGGTTGGGATTGCATTTGCACGCCCGAATGTGCCGGCGTAAAGAATCAGGAAGCGGCGATCGAGATCGAAGCGCCGTCGAAGTGCCGCTCGCTGTTCGTCGGTGATGTCGGAGACGAGATCATGGTCGGACCCGTACTCCAAGGTCGTTACGGAAGAGTGAGGAGCCACTGCGCGCACATGAGCTTCCATATCAGGAGATACAGTGACTACGTGAGATGCGCTTTGATACAGTCGAACTTCTAATTTATGGAGTAAATCAGAAAGGCCGGGTTGCGAAAAAGCACCCATCTGAATTGGAAAAGAGGGCCAGAGGTCTTGTACTTCGAAAATCCAAGGGATGCCCCGAAGACGTGCAACGAGAGCAGCTACTATTGCAACCGAGAGGGGAGGGGACGATCCAATGATTAGGTCCGGACGAGACATTCGCAAGCCATGGGCTGAGGCACGCAAAGCGTACTGGGAGAAGGCCCTCAGGCGTGGAAGGGTCGACATGGAATTGTCGTAGGGAACGCCGAATTCCACGAGACGAACCCCTGGCGGCGTCCAAGAGAACTGATGGGTGAGTCGCTTGTCCCTCCACGATTGCGTCGTGATGACCGTCACCTCGTGCTCTCGGGCCAATCGTTCAACGAGCGCATAGGGCCGGGCGGCGGTGGGGCAATCCGGCGTGTGGTAGTACTGGAGAAAGACAGCTATTTTCAACGGTCAAGCGTTGTCGTGGGAAGAAGTCTCGGGGTCGGGAGTGATGGAGACCTGAACGCGGTACCGCGTGCCGTTGTGCTCAAAGTATGCGGCCTCGTCGGTCCGGTTTGTCGTGAGGGCGCGAAGACGATTGAGCAAGGAGCCGGCGCGGAGGTGTTCGTCGCGGTTAATGTGTTGCACTGCTGGGTCGTGAAGGTCGTCCTCGGTGTGCAGAGAGCCTTCTTCGTCTGGATTGGTTGGGTCGACGGTCCCAGCCTGCAAACGAGGCCACGCGTCCTCGAAGACCTGTACTTCAAGTGCTTTCACCCGCTGATACAGGGTATGGGCTGTGTCGTCGGGACGTACAGAGAGCTGGCTGCGATGCACGATCGGACCCGTGTCCACCTTGGGGGTCATCACGTGCAGCGTCGCTCCAATCGGAGTGTCTTCAAGAAGGGCCCAAGAGGGGGTGTGCCACCCCCTGTTGTAAGGGAGATAGGCAGGGTGTAGATTCAGAGGGGCAACTTCGGGGAGGGCAAGGACGTCGGGAGGGACGAGATAAGGAAAGTGGACCGACAAGAAGAAGTCGGGATTGAGAGCGCGAAGCGTGTTAAGGGCTTCGGAGTGCTGAAAGGCCCGGCCACGAAAGACTTCGTCTTTGGAGAGGTGGGGACATCGCTTCTGAAGTGCTGAGCCGTGAGAGGCCCGGTCTCGAGCGGGAAGCAGGAGAGCGACCGGGGCGACATCGTTTTCGAGCAGAATGTCAAGCACCTCAACCGAGACGTCACGGTCCCCTGCGTAGACGACGCGCGGATTATCAACCGGTGGAAACACGAGGCTCATCGTCGGAGAACACTTTGTCGAGAAGCAAGGACGCTACTGAGCATACCGCTGGTTGCGGCCATTGGAGCCGTACACCCCTTCTCCTCGAAGCAAGACAAGAGGCGTACGAAACAGGATGCGCAGATCCATCCACATCGAGCGAGAGCGAACGTACGCCACGTCCAGATCGATGCGCTCCGACCAGGAGATCGAGTTTCGTCCGTGAATTTGGGCCCAGCCTGTGAGACCGGGGCGGACGTAAAGGCGAAGGCGCTCGTAGGAGTCGTATGCCTTGACCTGGTTCAACGGGACCGGCCGCGGTCCGACAAGACTCATGTCCCCTCGGAGGACGTTCCAGAGCTGGGGGAGCTCGTCAAGGGCCCAGCGTCGCAGGGCGGATCCAACTTGGGTTGTGTAGTCGGAGGGGCGGCTCGGGTCTTTTGGTCCGATTGACAGGGTGCGGAATTTCCAGAGGCGGAAAGGCGCTCCCTGTTGGCCGGCCCGAAGTTGCGTGAAGAAAATGGGCCGTCCATCCTCCCACCAGATGGACGCTGCCACGAGGCCGAGGACCGGGGAAAGGAAAAGCGAGAGCAACGTGGCTCCGCCCAGGTCGAGAGCACGCTTGGCTGTGAGATATGCAAAACTTGGAGACGAGCTCATCGGGACACAAGCTGAGGAGAAATCGAGGAGATGCCCTCTTTGAGTGCCTCGCACACTCGCTGCACCGTTTCACGAGTCAAGCCGTGAAAGAAGGGAAGCGCGAGGGTACGAGCAGACACCCGCTCGCACGTTGGAAAATCACCGGTTTCGTAGCCAAGCTGTTCCCGATGGTAGGGCTGCAGGTGGATGGACGGGAAGTAGGGCGCACATCCAATGCCTCGCGACTGGAGGTGGCGCATGAGCTGGTCGCGGGCGTCCGCCGCGAAATGGTCGCGCAATCGAACGACGTACACAAACCAGCTCCGTTCTGATCGGGGCGACGTCGGAGGAAGGTGGAGATCGTCGGTGAGAGGGGCGAGTGCCTCCGTGTACAGGTCCGCGACGGCGCGGCGGCGGTCGAGCATTTCGTCCAACCGGTCGAGTTGGGCACAGCCGAGGGCGGCCGACAGCTCGTCGAGCCGATAGTTGTACCCAATCCGATCGTGGTGCATGCGACTGTCGTCCGCTCGGCCTTGATTGCGAAGGGAGCGACAGGCCTCAGCCAACTCAGCGTCGTCGGTCGTGATGCAGCCGCCCTCCCCCGTTGTAATCTGTTTGTTCGGGTAGAACCCGAAGCCGGCGGCGTCGCCCCAGGCCCCGATCGGCCGATCGGCGATCGTGCCCCCGAGCGCTTCACATGCGTCATCAATCAACAGAAGGTCGTGATCGGCGGCCAGCGACGTCAGGGCAGGCCAGTTGGCCGGGTGCCCGAACACGTCGACTGCTAGAATCGCCTGTGTTTGAGGCGTGAGAGCCGCTTCCACACGGTCCACATCGATGTTGTAGGTGGTCAGGTCGATGTCGACGAAGCGGGGCCGAAGGTTTTCATACAGCAGCACGTTCGTGGAGGCGACGAAGCTGAACGGGGTCGTAAGCACCTCGGCGCCCGGCTCTAGGTCAAGCGCCGCGACGATGCAGTGAAGAGCAGCCGTCCCACTGCTCACGGCCACGGCGTGCTGCGTACCGCACTGCGCGGCCATTTTGGTTTCAAACCGCTCGAGATAGGGCCCCCGGGACAGCTGGTCGGACTGTAGAACCTCACGGACCTGCGCGGCCTCCTCCGTCGTGATCGACGGGCGGGCGAGCGGAATCCTCTCATCCGGGGCAATAGAAGCGGCGTCTGACATAGAGAGCGGGAAAGCAAAGGATGACGAGGCAAGTAGCGTAAAGGGTAGAGCGGGGCGAGGAAAGGATCAATCCACAGCTGGGCTCGCGTTTCCCCTTGAACAGCCCCGTGAAAAATAAAAGGATTGCATTCCGATAGGAGGGGATTTGGTGAGCGGGGGCTTATTATAGGGAACGCACATCGTTCGTTCGCGAAAGAAATCCGCACTCATCAAAACTTGTGAAGATGACAAGGGCACGTCGCTCTTTGCCCTGCCTGACATTTCTGAACGCGTCGAAGAGAAGAGGAGGTGCGCCGAAAGATGAGGAGAAGAGGGCCAATCGTCCCGGTCCGTTGTAAGAAGAAGACTGAGTTGAAAGAAAGGGCCGAGCACTAGTCTGTTCGTTCGGGGTACGCGTCTTCGACGCAGATCGTATTGCGTCTTGTAACCAGAAAGTATCTGTCTATCTATTATGAACATTGCAATCATCGGAACGGGCTACGTCGGGCTCGTTAGCGGCACCTGCTTTGCCGAAATGGGAAATCAGGTTACTTGCGTGGACATTGATCGGGAAAAGGTCGAGCAGCTTCGACAGGGGGATCTTCCGATTTATGAGCCTGATCTTGAGCACTACTTTGCCCGCAACCGAAAAGAGGAGCGTCTGCACTTTACCACCGAACTCGAAGAGGCCGTGACCACGGCCGACGCCATTTTTATGGCGCTTCCGACGCCGCCAGGAGAGGATGGAGAGGCCGATCTTTCCTACGTGATGGAGGCGGCCGGCGACGTGGCGGATTTGCTGGCTGCAGAGGAGGACACGCGGTATCGCGTCGTCGTCAACAAGAGCACGGTGCCCGTCGGTACGGCCGATCGGGTGCAGGGCGTCATGGAAGACCGAGGGCTTACGCTTGGAGAAGACGTTGATGTTGTCTCCAACCCTGAGTTCCTGCGTGAAGGCGCGGCGGTCGACGACTTTATGAAGCCGGACCGTGTGGTAATTGGCACCTCCAGCGAAAAGGCCGCCGACATTATGAAGCGGCTTTACGAACCGTTCGTCCGACAGGGCAATCCGATCCTCGTGGTCGACGAGCGTTCGGCCGAGATGATCAAGTACACGGCCAACTCGCTCCTGGCCACGCGCATTTCGTTCATGAATGAGATCGCGAACCTCTGCGAACGAGTGGGCGCCAATGTCGACAAGGTGCGGCTGGGCATCAGCAAAGATCATCGCATCGGACCCCACTTCCTGTACGCGGGCATCGGGTTTGGCGGGAGCTGCTTCCCGAAAGACGTACAGGCGCTGGCGCGGAAGGGACGAAAGGAAGGGTATGACTTCCAAATTCTCGACGCCGTCCTCGACGTGAACGATCGTCAGCGGCGCCGCCTGGCTGAACAGGCAACCGAATACTTTGGCGGGGACATGGAGGGCCGGAAAATTGCCGTCTGGGGCCTTTCCTTCAAACCCGGAACGGACGACACCCGCGAGGCGCCTTCTCACATCATCATCGACGACCTTTTGGAGAAAGGGGCCCAGATCTCCGCCTTCGATCCGGAAGCGATCGAAACGACCCGGGAAGCCTTTGGGGACGCCATTGACTACGGCGACAACAAGTACGACATTCTCGATGGGGCCGAGGCGCTGATCATCTGCACGGAGTGGCATGAGTTTCGCCGGCCGGACCTGGAGGAGGTGCACGACCGCCTGTCCCGTCCGCTGATCTTCGACGGTCGAAATGTGTTTGAGCCCGAGCGCATGGCGGAGATGGGCTTCGACTACTACAGCATCGGCCGGCCGCACTATCCCCCTGAACAGGATCCGGAGGCGATCCAAGAGGCCATCGTCGAAAACGGTCAACCGTAAGTAGCGGAGACGCTCGGCATCCTTTTCTCAATTTCGCTCCCGTAGCAACATGCCCCGCACACTCATCACCGGCGGCGCCGGCTTTCTCGGGTCGCATCTCTGCGACCGCTTCATCGACGAGGGGCACGAGGTCATCTGCATGGACAACCTCGTGACTGGAAGCACCGAAAACATCGAGCATCTGTTCGAGCTCGGACAAGATCGGTTTCGCTTCGTCGAGTACGACGTGACCGACTACATTCACGTCAACGGCGACCTTGATTACGTCCTTCACTTTGCAAGCCCGGCCGCTCCGGACGATTACCTTCGCCTGCCGATTCAGACGCTCAAGGTCGGCGCGCTCGGGACCCACAAGGCGTTGGGCCTCGCGAAGGCGAAGGACGCACGGTTTTTGCTCGCTTCCACGAGCGAAGTGTACGGCGATCCTCTTGTTCATCCCCAGCCGGAAGACTACTGGGGCAACGTGAACCCCATCGGCCAGCGGGGCGTCTACGACGAGGCCAAGCGGTTTGCCGAGGCACTCGCGATGGCGTACAACCGCTATCACGGCGTCGAGACGCGCATCGTGCGCATCTTCAACACCTACGGGCCGCGCATGCGGACCGACGACGGGCGGGCGCTGCCGACATTCATGTCGCAGGCCCTTCGGGGCGATCCGCTCACAGTCTACGGTGACGGCAGTCAGACGCGGGCGTTCTGTTACGTCGACGATCTCGTGGAAGGCATCTACCGGCTCTTGATGAGCGACGAAACGGAGCCGGTCAACATTGGCAATCCCGACGAAATCACGATCAAAGAGTTTGCCGAGGAGATTATCGAGATTACGGGCACCGACAGCTCGATCACCTACGAAGAACTGCCGAAAGATGACCCGCAGGTGCGCCAGCCGGATATTTCAAGGGCGAAGGACCTCCTCGACTGGGAGCCCGAGGTGGATCGGCGGGAGGGCCTCCGTCGCACACTCGATTATTTCAAGAAGAACGTTGACGCTGAGGTCCCGACTGAAACCTGAGGCGACTTCTTCTGTGCACCCCGCGGTTATTGCGGAGCGCGTGCTCACTCTCTTTTGGTTCTCCGAACCATCTCCACAACCAACAAACCCATGACTATCGCAACGGATACGTCTGAGCATCTGGACTGGCTCGAATCGGAGGCCATCCACGTCATCCGAGAGGCCGAAGCTCAGTTCGAAAATCCCGTCCTGATGTTCAGCGGCGGGAAAGACTCGCTCACCATGATTCACCTGGCCCGAAAGGCGTTTTACCCGGGCCAAGTGCCGTTTCCAATCCTTCACGTGGACACGGGACACAACTTCCCCGAGACCATCGAATTCCGGGACAACCTCATGGAAGAGCACGGTCTCGACCTCATTGTGGGGCATGTCGAGGACACCATCGAATCGGGGCGCGCGAAGGAGGAGCAAGGCCCCGACGCCAGCCGCAACAAGCTTCAGATTGTGACGCTTCTCGACACGATCGAGGAGCACGGCTTCGACGTGGCCCTCGGCGGCGCGCGCCGCGATGAGGAAAAGGCCCGCGCAAAAGAGCGCTTCTTTTCTCATCGCGACCGGTTCGGAAACTGGGACCCCAAGAACCAGCGGCCCGAACTCTGGAATCTCTACAACGGCCGCAGCAAGAAGGGCGAGCACTTCCGCGCCTTTCCGCTCAGCAACTGGACGGAGCTGGACGTGTGGCAGTACATTTACCAGGAAGACCTGGAGATTCCAAGCCTCTACCTGGCCCACGAGCGCACGATGTTTGAGCGCGACGGCGTGCTGCTTCCGAAGTCGCCCTATAACGAGCTTCGGGAGGACGAGGAGTACGTCGAGAAGATGGTTCGCTTCCGGACGATCGGGGACATGACCTGCACCGGCGCCGTGGAGTCGACGGCCGACACGGTGGAGAAGGTCATCGACGAAGTGGCTACGACCCAGCAGGCAGAGCGCAGTGCCCGGGCCGACGACCAGCGCGCAGAGGCCGCGATGGAGGACCGCAAGCGCGAAGGGTACTTCTAATCATTGGCTCATTTGGATCAATGAGTCACTGGTTCATTGATCTGTCTCGTATCGATACTTTGAAACTCGCAATTCGACTTTGACAGATGGACGTACTACGATTTACCACGGCGGGGAGCGTCGACGACGGCAAGAGCACGCTCATCGGCCGCCTGTTCTACGACACACAGCAGATCTTTGAGGACAAACTGGAGGAAATCCGCCGCAACACGCAGCGGGACGACGACGAAATTGAGCTGGGCCTTCTCACCGACGGCCTGCGGGCCGAGCGGGAGCAGGGCATCACGATTGACGTGGCCTACC
>CAZTDC010000106.1:0-9066 GCA_964612165.1 uncultured Salinivenus sp. | reverse complement strand
GGCTTTCGGTCCAGCGACCAGTTTACATTTGCGTTCTGGGACAATGATCTCAACACCTCCGAGACCTACACCAGTCGCGAGTGGCACCACTGGGCCGTCACGTACGACCGCAGCACGGGCGACCGCGTCATTTATCGAGACGGCACGCCCGTGGCGAGCGACCAGGCGACCAGCCCGTACGAGGGAACCGGCCGGCTTGACATCGGGGATCGCGCCGATGGGGCTGGGCATTTCCAGGGCCACCTCGACGAAATTCGGGTGTGGGACCGCGTGCGCTCGGACAGTGCCATCACGGCGGACATGCGTGTCAGCCTGTCGAGGACGGAAGACGAGCTCACGGCATACTGGCCCGTGGAGAAGGGGACGGCCGATGCCCTCGTGGATCCGGGAGACGAAGACGGCGAGCGCTACGCTGTGTTTGAGGGAGGGGCGCACCGGGGCGAGGCCGTGGCGCCGCTGGAGATCTGTGCCGAGACCGGCAACGAAGGCAACTACGAACTGGGCGGCATCCGGTATGGCCATGAGGCCACCTTTGAAGTCACTCCTTCCCGGGGCAACCGAACCTTCAAGCCGGGCTTCAAGGACATCACCCTGAGTTCCGAGAACCCCGTCCAGAATGAGGTCGAGTTCAACGACGTCTCGAGCTTTGCCGTCAAGGGGCGCGTTCAGATTGCGGGCACGCAGTGTCCGGTGACGGACCTGCAGATGGCGGTCGACGATCGAACGAAGGCCAAGACCGACAGCGACGGCGATTACAGCGTCACGGCCCAGGCCGGACAACGGACCATTGCGCCCAAACCGAGCGGGGACCGGACGTTCGACACCGCCGAGCAGACGTTCTTCGTGCGGGCCGACACCGCCGGCGTCAACTTCGTCGATGAGACGACCCGGACGGTCAGCGGACAGATTGGGGGCGGCAGCTGCGGCATTCCCATCGGCGAGGTCACCCTGAGCCTGGAAGCCGAAAATGGGTGCTACAGCAAGGAGGTGACGATCGATACGAAATCGGCGGACGGCAGCTATGAGATTTCCGGGCTTCCGCCACTGGTCTACAACGTCCGTGTGGAGCGCGTCGAAAACACGCCGGCCAACATTGCCCAGTCCGACGTGCTAACGTACTTCAAGAACAACTTTGGCACCGAGCGGCTGGATTTGACGGAGCAAAGCGACACGCTCGACGTGATCTACCGCGCTCCGCTCACCGTTGATCTCAAAGGCCTTCCGACGCCCAACTCGACGTGCAGCGATGGTCTTCAGGTCGAGGACGAGACCGTCGCCAACGTCCCGGTTCTCTCCCAGGGCCCCGAGCCCATTCCCTACGAGGTGCGCGTGGCGGAGGACTACGGCGGCGGACGCCTCTGCCCGGTCGACAGCGCCACGGTGCGCGTCTTTGACGAGTGGGCGGGCAGGGCCGACGAGGCTCAGGAGTTGACGGTGGAGGATGGGGTCGCCACGGACTCGACCATGGCGAAATTGCCGTCCTTCACGTCCCGTGTGGTCGACGAGAAGGACCGCACCTACCAGCAACGGCTTTCGGCCGTGGCCGAGGTGGGGGGCAAGACCGCGACCACCAACAAGTGGGGCCTCATTACGGGTCAGCGCACCCGGCAGGGCACCGACTTTGTGACGGGCTCGACGGGGCCCATTCCCGTGAAGATTCTTCGTGATCCGCCCGGAGATGGCTCCTCGGCCTTCCTGGAGGAAGGGTCCAGCGTATGTCGCTCGTTGTCCACGACCTTTCGGATTTCGAACACGATCGGGACGACCATCGAGGCGGGGGTGGGCTACGACGCACAGGTCGGATTTATTGGTTTCTACGCCGATCAAGAAATTGAGACCAGAATCGGGGCGTCGCTCCGGGCGACAGTGGAGGCCCTCAACGAGGAAACTCTGCAGCTCTGCATGACGACGCAGGAGGGCTTCTCGACGTCCGACGACGACCTCTTCACCGGGGCGAGCGGCGACGTCTTCATCGGCACGGGCATGAACCTTCTGTTTACGGAGATGGACGTGTTGAAGCAGGAGGAGGGGCAGTCCTGCAAGTTCGATCGATTCACGAAGGTCGGGTATCAGCCCACGGGCTTCGAGACGGCGTACACGTTCTCGCAATACCACATCGAGAATAGCCTGATTCCTCGCCTGAGCGACCTGATGGACGATGCCCGGCGTCGGCTTGAGAACGGGGACCCGGCGGCTGAAGAGCGGCTCGTCCAGCTCAAGTCCGACTCCTTGGCCTGGGAGAGCCAGCTCCGGTACAACGATGCCCTGAAGGCAGAGGCCAAGACGCGGGAAAACCGTTCCTTCGACGCCGGGGCCGAGTATACCTACAGCCGCACCTCGGAGGAGACCGAGTCGTACGCCGTCGAAACCAGCGTGACGACCGAGATTGAGGCGTGGCTGCAAACGGTCGTCGACATTGCCGGGAACGGGTTCAACCTCGAAGTCCGAAGCAGCACCGAAACCGAAGCCGCCACTCGAAACGAGTCGACCTTTACCGACACGCGGACGGTCGGGTACACGCTCTCGGACGACGACATCGGAGACTACTTCTCGGTCGACGTGAAGGAGGATCCCGTCTTCAACACCCCGGTCTTTGAGCTGCGAGGCGGACAGAGCAGCTGCCCGTGGGAGGGCCCGAGTCAGCTGTCCGATGGGACGGACATCGCCGGCACGGTGCCCCGGTACAAGGCAAACATCCAGACGTTTGGCAGTCCGGAGAAGACCGACGTGCCCCCCGACGAAATGGCGACCTTCGAGGTGGCGCTCACCAACGACAGCCAGAGCGACGATCCCTGGCGCTACAAGATCCTCCCGATCTCGTCCAGCAATCCGGACGGCGCACAGTTGTCGGTCAATGGGGCGCCGCTCTCGGGCCAGGATTACTTCCTGCAGCCCGGGGAGGACGGCTCCACGAAGATTACGCTCGGGGTGGAGCGCGGGCCGTACGGCTATCGATACGAGGACCTGCAGGTGAAGATGGTCCCGCCCTGCGAGCAGTCCCTCTGGGAGGATGGGGGCGCCCTCCAGCAGGCCGATACCCTAAGCCTGTCGGTGCAGTACGACGCGCCGTGCACGGACGTGCAGGCCTTTCGGCCCCAGGAGAACTGGACGGTCAACCGGAGCGACTCCTCCTTGAAGACGATTCTCACCAACTTTAGCCTGACGAGGCCGAAGCCGCTGGGCGAGGTAGGCCTCCAGTATCGCCGCACCGATCAGGAGGGCTGGACCGACGCGTTCCGCGTACCAGCAGATACAGTGGAAGCGAGTGGCAACCCGCTGGCCGACGACACCTCGCGATACGAGTACGTTCGCGACTGGGACGCCGTCACGAACATCCCGGACGGCAACTACCAGGTTCGGGCCTATAGCCAGTGCCCCAGCGCCGAGGAGCGGGTGTACTCGGCCCCCGCCAAAGGCGTGAAGGATACCAAACGTCCGGAGGTGCTCAGCGCGCCCAAGCCGGCCGACGAGGTGTTGGCCTTTGGGGATGACATTTCCGTGACCTTCACCGAGCCCGTCGATTGCGAGTCGGTCGTCTCGAAGGGGGAGTTCCCCACGGCCCTCCTCTACACGACCGGGGGCGACACCCTGAGCGTGAACGTGCGCTGCAATGGCGAGCGAATCATTTTCGAGCCCGCCGCCACGGTTGACCTGGCGTCGTACGAAGACTCGACCCTGACGGCGGAAATTAAAGGAACCTACCGCACGACCGACGGGACGCTCAAGGACGGCATCGTCGATAAAGCCGGAAACCGGCTGGAGACCGACAACCCGCTGACGGGCCACAAGACCTGGTCGTTCGAGGTGCGGCGCCGCAGCTTCGCCTGGAAGGATGCCTCGACGACCACCTCGGTCGACTTTGAGGAGGGCGGTTCCTTTACCGACGTGCTGGCCAACGGGAGCCCGGAGAACGTGGTGTTCGATCTGGAGAGTCTCGAATATGGGGAGGAGTGGCCCACCCATCCGTGGCTGAGCCCGGAGGTGACGGACGGCACGGTCCCCGCAGGCGGGACGCAGCCCATCGACTTCGCGGTGTCGGACACCCTGGCCAAAGGAACTTACCAGGACACCGTGCGCGCCAACTCGGCGATCGGGGCCCAGGATCTGGGCGTACGGGCGAAGGTGACCTGCCAGGCTCCCTACGGGACGCCCCCGGAGGGCGCAGCGTACACGATGAGTGTCACCGCCACGCTCAACATTCCGGGGGACCTGGGGGGCAGCGGGCTTTCCACCGACTCCCTCGACCAGGTCGCCGCGTTTGTCGGGAACGAACTGCGGGGCGTCGCGTCGCTCGAAGAGGCCGAAATCAGCGGGCAGACTGTGTATCGGGCCTTCCTGACGGTGCGGAGCGACCGGCGGCTCGGCGAAACGGTGACCTTCCGGGTCTGGGACGGGTCGCAGTGCCGCTCCTTCTTCGCCGAACAAACGGTGCCGTTCCGGGCCAACGACGCGGTGGGGTCGCCCGGAGACCCCAAGGAGCTGATCGCCACGAAGGCGGCGGCGCAGTCGGTCCCCCTGGCGCAAGGCTGGACCTGGATTTCCGTGAATACACTCACCGACGATAGCAACGCGGTGAATACGGTGTTGTCTACCGTGGTGCCCAGTGATGGGGACGTCGTGAAGAGCCAGGATGCCTTTAGCCAGTACAGCGCCAGTGAGGGAAACTGGGTCGGCTCTCTTGAGCAGATTGAGCCGGGCCGCGGGTACTTGGTTCGCACCCAGGAGCCCAGCTCGCTCGTACTCCTCGGCGACTCGGTCGCAGGGGACCAGGAGATCAATCTGGAGCAGGGCTGGAACTGGCTCGGCTACCTGCCGCAACGGGCCTATCCCGTCGACCACGCGCTGAAGAACCTCGCTCCGACCCCTGCGAACGGCGACATCATTAAGGGCCAGAACGGATTTGCGCAATACGTGAACGAGAAGGTCGGGTGGCTCGGCTCCCTGGAGACGCTGCGGCCGGGCCGCGGGTACTTCCTCCAGCTGGACCAGGCCTCAACCCTGTCCTACCCCACCGAAGCCCCGAAGAACACGCAGGTGACGGTTCGGCCCCTCGCGGCGGGACAGGAGGCGACATCCGGGTCGGAGGCAATGCCGTCTCCCCCCTCGGGAGTGAATGAGCCCCGATCGTCCCCGTCATCGACCACCACGCCCACGGCAGAAGGGGCCGGCTCGTCCCAACCGATGACGGCGACCGGCGCCTCGCCCGAGGGGCAGACGCCCACGGAGCGAGCCACGCCCGCCCCCCCGACCCGCGTCGACGAAGCGATGCCGGAGTGGAGCGTGGCCAGTACGCGCTATCCGCAGACGATGACCGTCGTCGCCGACGTCAAGGTCGACGGCGACCCCCTCGCGAGTCCAAAGACGCGGCTTGGGGCCTTTATCGACGGCGAGGTGCGGGGCGTGGCCCGTCCGGTCAAGCTGCCGGACCGGGACGCCTACCGCGTCTTCCTGCTGGTGCACGGAGACGCTGAGGCGGAGAGGGACGTCTCGTTCCGCCTCTTCAACCCGAAGACCGGGCGGATTCACGAGACGGTGCGCCTGCTCGATGGCCTTCCGGGCGTCGACGCGTCCACTCCTCGGAACGACCTGCCCTCGATCCTTGCGTTTGATCCGACGACGTCGAAGGGGACGGTTGAGGAGCCGGTGCTTGTGAATGCGGGCGACCTACCAGAGGACTACACGCCGTCCCGCTTCCAGCTCAAGAAGAACTACCCGAATCCGGTCACGCGGCGCACCACGGTGGAGTTTGCGCTGCCGCGGCAGGAGCACGTCTCCATTGAGGTGTACGACCTGCTCGGCCGGCGCGTCAAGACGACGGTTAGTGAGTCGCGGAAGGCCGGCTGGCACCAGGTCACCCTCGACGCGCGGCGGCTGTCCAGCGGGGTCTATTTCTACCGCCTGGAAGCCGGCTCCTTCCGGAAGTCTCACAAGATGGTCGTCGTCAAGTAACGCGTCCCTGTTCACTGTCCGATTCGAGCTCGGCCCTCCCCCGTGTTTGTTATGACCATTGTTCCTCACTTCCTGCGTCAGGTCCTTCGAGGGGGCCCCTCTCCGCTCCCAGCCATGCCGGCCTGGGGGATTGGGGGGGGCGTCGTGACCGTTCTGCTGATGGGCCTCACGCCCCCCGTGTTCGCGCAGGCGCCGGACTGGTCGGTCGATGAATCCGCGTACGAACACACGCTGACCGTTACCGCCGCCGTGACGATTGACGGGGAGCCGGTCGACAACGCCGACGTGCTCGGCGCGTTCGTGGGGGAGCGGGTCCGTGGCGTGGCGCGCCCAGACACGAGTGCAGGGGCGGACGGGGAGCCCCTCTACTTCTTGACGGTCTATGGCAATGAGTCGGGCCGGACGGTCCGGTTTCGGGTCTACGACGCGTCGGCCGATACGGTGCGGGAGGCCGAGCGAACCGTCTCTTTTGAGCCGGACGCCGCCTACGGCACCCCGTCGAATCCCTTCCAGATTGCGATCGGGGAGGGCGAGGTGCCCGACGTGGAAAACTGGACCGTGGACCCGACGGCCTACGAGCAGACCATGACCGTGACCATGTCGGTATTTGTGGAGCCGTTCGGCCGGGACGCCGAGGGAGCCGCCGACCGCGTGGCGGCCTTCATCGACGGGGAGGTTCGGGGCGTTGCGGAGGCGCAGACGGTAGGCGAACGCACGCTGTTCTTCCTGACGGTCTACGGGGACTCGCCCGACACCGACCAGTCCCTCCGCGTTCGCTTCTACGACAGCCGAACCGACCGGGTCTTTCCCACGGAGACGAGTGAGCTGACCTTTTCGAGCAATGCGGTGAAGGGGACGCCCACCGATCCGGTGGAGGTCGTTGCGGTACGTCCGTCGGCTCAGGTCGATGGCATTCTTAAGCTGGAAGGCATTTCGCCTCACCCCCTCAACCGTTCGGCCCTCGTGCGGTTTGCGGCCGATCGGCGCGTACGAGTGAAGCTGGCGCTCTACGACGCGCTCGGTCGAGAGGTGGCCGTCCTCCACCAGGGGTACGTCAACGACCGGCAGATCTATCGGGAGCGCCTTCGTGCTGAGAACCTGGCGAGCGGGAGGTACTTTCTTCGGCTGAGTGGGCCCCGAGACGCCGTGACCCGGCCCGTCATTGTGGTTCATTGACGACACGCGTCGTTCCGTTTTCGATCTCCTCTCGCCCGAGCGCGTTTTTCGAAATCCCTCCTGACCGCATGACATGTCATTTCGCCCCACACCGGTTTCTACCGGCCTCGGTCGAGATCGGAGTCGTTCTGTTTGGCCTCGCGTGTCTGCTGGGCGGATGTACGACGGCCTTTCCCGTCTACCTCGACACCGGGCTCGACGCGTCCCTCGCGGACGCCATGACGACAAACACGGAAGACTCAGTGCGGGTCACGGTGACCTCGAGGATGACGGCCACCTTGTTCAGCCCCTTCGATCGGAACTACATCCACGACCGAAAGGGGGCCTTCGGTCTTCGCGTCCCGATTCAAAAGGTGTTTGCCAGCCGCGTGGAGCACTTTTCCGAGGAGCGGTTCCAGCGTCTGGAGGGAGTCATCCGCCGTCCGCCTGCCGTGGATTTCATGGCTCGCGACGCGATTGAACGTGCTCCTCCCAAGTTGGGGGCGACGGCGGCAGGGAGTCCCATTCTGCTGATGGCAGACCGGCCCGCGCAGCTCATCGTGACGCTCGTCAGCTTCCGCGTGAAGGAGTATTCGTTGGCCGAGCCCGCCGACTCAGTGGCGAAGACGAATGGGCCGGAGGCCTCGCCCGACTCCCTCGTCCGCGGAGCGCGCATGTGGGTTCGCGTGGGCCTCTACCGGGAGGGAGACCTGAAGACCACGAACTTGACGGGGAACGTTCAGCGGTCGTTTCGGGACCCGAAGGCAGCGGCGTGGAAACCGGTCCTGGATGCGCTGAACGATCAGATGATTGTGAAGCTGGATCGACACCTCGCCAACGAAGGGCTCTGACGGTGCCGGCTCGATTGAGGAACGAACGGGACGGCTACCGGAACTCCATCCAGAAGAGAATGGTGACGATCAGCATCACGACGCTAATCAAGAAGTTGGACGCGGTAATCCACCCGTCTCCCATTCGGTCCAGTTTGTGGAGACACAGGTCGTAGGCGCGGTTGTAGGTGGCCTTGATCTGGGAGAGCGTCATTTCAGCGTTTTCGCCCGCCTTCGTTTCAATGGCGTCGGAGCGGGCGAAGGCGTACGTCAGCTCCTCGACGTCGTACTCAAAGGCCCGAATGGAGGCCCGGGCCTCGTGCAGTTCGTCGAGCAGGGCATTGAGCTGGCGGCGGCCCGAAAAGCTGTAAAATGGGGGCTGGCACTCATAAACCGAATCGAGCAACTCGTCCAGCTGCTGGTCGAGTTCGCTTCCCTGATCCACCAGGGCAGTGAGCCAGTTCCAGTACTGGTCCTCCGTAAGGTCAAAGAACGTAGGGTCCGTCGGAAGACTCTCTGAGGGGAGCTCGTCGTCGGCGAGGGCCTGGGGAAGCACGTTGTCGCGGGCGTCGCCGCGCTCGTATTGGGTGGGGTGGGGCATGTGGAAGGGCCGGGCGAATGAAAAAGACCACAGAGCGCTACTCAATTTTCTCAAATCCCGTGTATGAGTGTAGTACCTCCGGAAGCTCGATGGTGCCGTCTGCTTGCTGGTTGTTCTCCAGAAGGGCGGCCACGATGCGGGGGAAGGCCAGGCCACTGCCGTTCAGGGTGTGCACGAGTTGGGGCTTAGCCTCCGGCTCGGGCCGGTATCGAATCTGCATGCGACGGGCCTGGAAGGCTTCGAAGTTTGAAACCGAGGAGACCTCCAACCAGCGCTCCTGCGCCGCGCTCCACACCTCTAGGTCGTACTTCTTTGACTGCGTGAAGCCCATGTCGCCGGTGCACATGAGGAGCCGTCGGTACGGCAGGTCCAACGCCTCCAGGGCACTCTCGGCGTCCCGCAGCAGCGACTCGAGGGCGCGGTAGCTGTCGTCCGGGTGCACGATGTGGACGAGCTCCACCTTGTCGAACTGGTGGAGGCGGTTGAGGCCGCGCACGTCGGACCCGTAGCTGCCGGCCTCGCGACGCCAGC
>CAZTDC010000105.1:0-9100 GCA_964612165.1 uncultured Salinivenus sp. | reverse complement strand
GGGCCATCGCGCAGGGCTCGTCGGAGCGCAACATCTCGGCGGTGGTGGACGGGGAGGATGCCCAGCGGGCCCTTCGGGCCGCGCATGCGGGCTTTTACCTGTCCAACCAGACCCTTTCGATTGGCGTCATAGGAGCGGGCAATGTGGGGGCGGCCCTGCTCGACCAAATTGGCGACCAGGTCGAGCGCCTGCGCACGGAGCAGGACATCGATCTGCGTGTGCGGGGCGTCACGACCACGGAGACGATGCTCCGTGCCGAGCAGCAGGTGGATCTGTCCGACTGGCGGTCGGCGCTGGCGGAGGGGGAGCCCGCCGACCTCAACGCGTTCGTCGATCACATTCAGACCGATTACCATCCGCACACCGTCCTCGTTGATTGTACGGCGAGCGACCAGGTCGCCCGGCACTACGAGGAGTGGCTGGAGCGGGGCATCCACGTGGTCACGCCCAACAAGCGCGCCAACACAGCCTCCTGGGGCCAATACCAGGCCCTTCAGGACGCCAGCCGAGGGGCCCGGCCCCGGTACCTCTACGAGACGACCGTGGGCGCGGGCCTGCCCATCCTCCAGACCCTTGCCAACCTGACCGAAACGGGCGATCGGGTGCACCACGTGGAGGGAATTCTCTCCGGAACCCTCTCGTACCTCTTCAATGCCTTCGACGGCGATCGGCCGTTCTCCGAGATCTTGACACAAGCCAAAGAGGAAGGGTTCACCGAGCCCGATCCGCGAGACGACCTCTCGGGCATGGACGTGGCGCGTAAGGTCGTCATCCTCGCCCGCGAGATGGGGCTGCCGCTGGAGCTTGGGGACGTGAAGATTGAAGGTCTCGTGCCCGAGGCGTTGGCGGAGGGCAGTGTCGATGAGTTTATGAAGCGCCTGCCGGAGCACGACGACACGATGACGGACATC
Source organism: uncultured Salinivenus sp. (assembly GCA_964612165.1). Taxonomy (GTDB): domain Bacteria; phylum Bacteroidota; class Rhodothermia; order Rhodothermales; family Salinibacteraceae; genus Salinibacter. Next base: position 8,189 of record CAZTDC010000105.1, on the reverse strand, counting down.
CTTCGGACCGCCCAGGCGGAGGGCAAAGTGCTGCGCTTTGTCGGGAGCGTGGAGCGGGACGGCACGGCGTCGGTCCGGCTGCGGCGCTACCCCACCGACCACGCCTTTGCCCGCATCAGCCACACGGATAACATCGTGCGTTTTCAGACGGATCGCTACCAGGAAAATCCGCTTATCGTGCAGGGGCCGGGCGCTGGACCGCAGGTGACAGCCGCTGGGGTATTTTCAGACCTTCTCCGGTTGATGACGTGATCGGCCCAAAAGGCAGGGAAGCAGCTATTCTGCTTGCGCGCACCGTGCGTATTGCGTATCCGTGACGGTGCCGAGAGGCTGAGGGAATATGCAATACCCGCCCTGAATGCAGGGAGGAAGTGCCCGTGGGGCGAAATACTCACCTCCGAGGAATGATCAACCAGACAGAGGACATGGAACCAGAAGTCACGGTGTTTGCACCAGCGTCGATGGGAAATGTCGCTGTGGGGTACGACGTGTTGGGGGCGGCAGTAGACGGGCTGGGCGATCGGGTGACGGTCCGGCGGCTGGAGGAGCCGATCGTGCGTATCGGATCCATTTCCGGGCGTCTGACGGATCTGCCCACCCATCCCCCCGATAATACGGCCACAGCGGCCCTGCTGGACCTGCAGGAGGAGAGGGAACTGGGATTTGGCTTTGAGGTCGACATTGAGAAGGGCATTCCGCTGGGCTCGGGGCTGGGAGGATCGGCCGCTTCGGCGGTTGGGGCCGTGGTAGGGGCGGCGCATCTGTTGCCGGAACCGGTGTCCCGGGACGCGTTGCTCCCCCACGCGCTGGCCGGGGAGGCGGTGGCAAGCGGGGATGTGCACCCCGATAACGTGGCCCCCTGCCTCTACGGCGGGCTCGTGCTTACCCGCGAGATGGACCCCCCCGACGTGATTTCCATACCGGTGCCCACCGGCGTAGAGTGCGTGCTCGTCCGGCCCGACCGCGTGCTCCCCACCCGCGAGGCCCGTGCCTGCCTGCCTGCGACGCTGCCCCTCGCCGACACCGTGCGGCAGACGGCCCACTTCGGCGCATTTGTGGCGGGCTGCTACCGCGACGACCTTCCCCTCATCGGGCGGGCGCTGCGCGATCTCATTGTAGAGCCTCACCGCGCGCAATTGGTTCCCGGCTTTTCCAAGGTGCAGGCGGCGGCGATGGAGCAGGGAGCGCTCGGCTGTTCGCTCTCCGGCGCCGGGCCGACGATGTTCGCGTGGGCGAAGAGCAAGGAGCAGGCCCAGTCTGTGCGCGACGCAATGGAAGAGGCCTTTGCGCAGCACGACGTATCCGCGGAGGCCTGGATCTCGACCATTCCGGAGCAGGGCGCCCGCGTTGCTGAGTCCGGATCCGCTTCTGAGGAAAGAGGCGAGTGACTGCTTGGCCAGAGAGGCAAAGGGTGAGAAGATTCGCCCTTATCTGAAGAGTCTGGAGAGTATGGGAAGATTACTTTCCATTCTTTCCAGACTGTCAAATTCGATCATTTCCTGGCTCTACCCACGCTATCTCGAGGCAGGGCGGCGACCGTCGCTCTCCCGCTTAAATCTGTTGAGCCACCCACCAAAGCGTCCGCAGGCCGAGGCCGCCGCAGAGAAGGACGACCGCCCCGCCGATCACGTGGTACCACACCGGCAGCGACACAACGTCTTGGCGGAGCGTGAGATACATGACGAACGCCGCGATGAGGGGCAGGAGAAGGCCGTTGGCGGCCTGCGCGGCGACGATGGCAGGGAGGGGGGACCAGCCCATGAGGCCCAGCACGAACCCTGTGGCGAGCACGGATCCCCAGACGGCCCGGTACGGCAGGCTCGTGGTCTCCGACGACCAGCCAAACACTTCGCAGATGCCGGCCGCGGCGGCCAGGGGCGCCGTGAGGCTCGACGTGAGGCCCGCGGCAAACAGCCCGAGCCCAAAACAGACCGAAGCAAAAGATCCGGCCACCGGTTCGAGCAAGGCGGCAAAGGTGCCCACGTCTTCGACCCCGCTTGTGGTGCCGCCGAGCGTGGCGCCCGCCGCCAGGATGGAGAAGGAGACGAGGCCCCCGATGGGAAGGAACAGCGCCATGCCGCGCAGCTCGCCTCTCCAGGCGGTCGACCGATCCTCCAGGTCCGCCCAATACTCCTTCGCCGCGGAGGGATGGAGGAAAAGATTGTAGGTGACGACCGTCGTGCCGACCAGCGCAAGCACGCGAACCAGCCCGCCCTCCGGGACGCTTGGAACGGCCAGTCCTGTGAGAGCCGCACTCCAGTCCACGGGTGCGAGCGCGAGGCCGACGAGGAAGAGCGCGCTCATGCCAATGACGAGGACGGAGAAGACTCGGATCAGAACGCGGAGGTCCAACAGGAGAATAAGGGCCGCGCATGCGGACAGGAGGGCCACCAGCCACCGAAGGTCGACGGAAAGGTCGAGCAGGGCCGTGATGCCGGACGCCGCCCCAATCAGGTTACCGAGCTCAAAGGCGGCACATCCAATCCAGAGGCCGAGCACAACCAGTCCGGTGGCGACGCGGCGCATGCGGCGGTCGGCCAGTTCGGCACGGATTGCCTCGCCGAGCCCGCGACGCGCCAGGATGCCGGTGCCGGCGGTGTAGGACTGAAGCACGAACGCCGCTACGGTCGCGAAGACCAGAACCCAGCCGAGCGCATATCCAAAGTCCACGCCCGCGGAGGCGCAAGTGAGCACCGTGCCTGGGCCGACGAACGCAGCGACGACAAGGGAGGAGGTGCCGGTGCGCATGGTTAATGGGCCGGTTGGAAGAAAACGAGGCCGTTAAGGTAGAAAGTGCACAGGAAAGGTGAAACGTCACACCCGTCCTGCATCTCAGATCAAATTCTTGAACTCCAATGGCCGTTTTTTCTGACGATTCCGATTCTACAGCGACCGCGCTCGTCTTTGGCGGAGGCGGGGCTCGGGCGGCGTACCAGGCCGGCTCCCTTCGCTATCTCGGCGAGGCGTTTCCGGAGAAATCCTTTCCGGTGGTGACCGCTTCCGGCACCGGGGCGTTCAACGCTGCCCTTCTGGCCGGATCGGGTCGACCCTGGCCCGAAGCAACCCGCGGCGTCGTCGAGGCGTGGTCGGCCCTCCGTCCGGAGCGGGCGTTTGAGCCGCGATCGCTGTGGGACCTCGTGACGCAGCTCGTCCGTCACGCGCCGAGTGCGAAGCAGTCCCTCCTCAATCCGAGTCCGCTTTGCGACCTTCTCACCGACCGCCTCCCGACGGAAGAACACGGCGCTCTGTCCGGCATTCAGGAGCAACTGGACGACGGGTGGCTCGATGCGGTGGCGGTGACGACCACACATTACACGTCGCTGAGCACGGTGACGTGGGCGCAGGGAGCGATCCTGGACGATTGGGCCCACGGCCGGCGAACGGCCCGGCAGACAACCCTCACGCTCGATCACGTGATGGCGGCCCTGGCGCTGGCGCTGCTGTATCCGGCGGTGGACATCGAGGGCGAGTGGCACGGAGCGGGTGTCGGCATGCTCCATCCCCTCTCACCGGCCCTCCGCCTCGGGGCAGATCGGGTCCTCGCCATCTCGACCCAATCCGAGACGGTCGCGTCAACCGGGGCAGACGAGTCGTATCCCTCGCCCCTCCAGGTAGCAAGCATCCTATCGAATACGCTTCTGCTCGATACACTCGACGCCGACGCCGCGGCGATGGGGCGGGTTGACCGATTGGCACGACAGCTCCCCTCGGAGAAACGAGAGGGGCTGGCCCCCACCGACGTGCTGGTTCTGCGGCCGTCCGTTGACCTTACGGCTGTGGCAGAGAGCCTGGATGTGGAAGTGGGAGCAACGCTCGGTACTGTGCTTCAGTATCTCCACGGGGAAGAGACGCGCCTCCCGGATCTGCTGAGCAAACTGCTCTTCGCTCCAGCTTACCTGCGACGCCTTCTTCTTCTCGGATACACCGACGCCCGGCGACAGCACGATCGAATCGACGAGTTTTTCTGTCCGGCAACGTCCTGAGGGAATTCGTCTTAGAGCCCGACCGCTACCACTCCAATAAGCCAACTGCAGCCCAGCGCCGCGTAGATGCCCAGGATGTAGCCGGCCACGCCCATCAATAGACCGACTGGCGCCATCGCCGGCAGGTAGACCCCCGCCACGATGGGGGCGCTGGCCGCCCCGCCGACGTTGGCCATACTGCCGGTTGCCACGAAGAAGAGCGGAGCCCGCACCATGCGGGCCGCCGCCAGCAGAAACGCGATGTGGATGGCAATCCATACGACACCTGCGAGCAGGTAGAGCGGCACGTCCAGAACAGCTGCGAGGTCGGCCTTCGCCCCGATGGACGTGAGGAGGAGGTAGAGCGCAAAGTATCCGAGGCGGGATGCCCCCGCGTCCTCCATTGCCTGCAGGGGGGTGAAGGAGAGAAGCAGGCCCGCCGTAACGACCAGGAGGATGGCCCACGTCCCGGCCGTGATGATGGTGGGATCTCCGAGTTCCGGCAGGTGCCCCGCCAGGGCCTCCGCCGCAACCGTGGCGGCGAGGGCAATGCCGATCATGACCGAAAAGTCGGCCAGGGTCACCGGGCGGCGGGTCTCCTCTGCGTTTTCCATCTGCTCGTTCAGGTCGTCCATCGCCGTGGTGTCGGCCTCCATCCAGTCATCAAAGCGATCCTGGTAGGCGCTCAGGAAGATGAGGACGCCCATCCAGCCGTAGCCGGCAACCACGTCGACCACCAGGAGGGGGCCGAGCGTGCTGTCGGGGGTGCCCACGCTCTGTTTCATGGCCACCATATTGGCCGTCCCCCCGATCCAGCTGCCCGAGAGGGCGGCGAACCCCTTCCAGGCCTCCGGGTCTTCGAAGAAGGGCATGAACAGCCCGAACGCAATGGGGCCGCCCACGACGATCCCGAGCGTCCCCGCGCACAGCATGAAGAGCGCCATGGGACCGAGCCGGATGATCGCGTTCAGGTCCACCGTGATCATCAGCAGAAAGAGGGAGAAGGGGAGAAGGTAAGTGGACATCCACTCGTAGACCGGGCTCTCCGCCGGCGTCACGCCGAAGGTGGTTAATAGCATGGGCACGAAGTACGCCCAGATGACCGGCGGCAGGTACTTGAAGACCGATTCCAGGGCGTCGAAGGTATCGAGCCAGAAAACGAACCCGAGGATCGCGCTAAAAAGCGCGGCGATGGCCATCGGCTCGGACACGAGAGGAGAGGGGAACACGGGGCGGTCGTACGCTCAGTGCAAAAGGATTCGGAGAGAAACCGCCCACAAGGTTTCATTCCGGTGGCAGAGGGTCAACTATACGGACCCGTAGATCAGGGCGATTGCATCTTAGTTCCGGGCGATCTCTTCCGGCTTTGACAGTCTAGAACCGCTCACTCCCACGCCCCCATGCCCCCTCTCGCTTGTGCATTACGGGCGATTTCCTCGATCGGAGGCAAGAGAGCATCCATTCTCAGGAGAAACGCTTCAAGATACGATTGCCCTGACCCGTAGATTTTTCAGAGCACCGGTACAATTCTGAAACGGTGAGATCTGAGTGTGCTGCGCCGTTTCTCAAGAAGAGTATCCCGCGCGAGCCTCATGCTGGAGCAGGCGACTCGACGTCCGGCGTGGTGCCGTTGACAGGAAGTTCGTCGGACGCGTTCCGCATATCGTCGACCTGCTCTTGAACGGGGGAAAGGGCGGAGCTGCCCGGCGAGTGCATTTGGTTGTAGTAGGTGAATGGAAGCTCCCCGTCGGATCCGTTAAGGTCGGGGCGGGAGGTGCGGAGGTCCAAGTCGTCAACGTCGACCTCTCCGAAGAAGAACGCCAGGGCGTCGAGGGCTTGCTGCTGGTCGACGGGATCGGCGAAGGAGTTTTCACGCAAGTTGCGTCGAAACGACTCGATCCGATCCGGGCTCACGCAGTTTGGCGGATTTCGGAGGCACCAGCACACGAACCCAAAGACCCACGTGCCGTAGATCTGCCGATTGCTATGAGAGAGATTGCAGCGACGGGCGGCCTCGTTCATCGATTCTCGAAGGTCGTCCAGGACACTTGCCGTAGGAAGCTGACGGGGGGAGTCGGAGGGCGTCATCATGGCAGGGAATAGAAATGATTATCTCTCCGGACGCGCCAATTATTTAAAGCAATTACCATACCAGTATTCTTTTAAGATTCTGTTCTGTTCTCCCTTGAGTGGCCGAGCCGCAATGCGTAGTTGTCCGCAAAATGGAAAGCTGGGAGCGGGGCAAGGGAGAAACGATTCAGCGGATCTCCGTCGAACCGTTCCACTACGGTGTTCATTACAGCGACGCGGCGCTCAGGCGCGCCCTGTTCGCGATTCCTGCTTTTGGTTCATCGGTCCCTTTTTATGCAAACCCTTTACCTCGTTTATCTCGACCGCCATCATCTCGGTGACTCGCTCTTTCTGAAATCCCTCGCCCAGCACTTTGCGGAGGGGGGAAGTGGAGAGCCTCCTTGCATTCTGGTGCATGGCAGCGGTGAGAAGGTGGAGCGCACGCTGGAATCACAGGGATACTTTCCGGAGCGGGTCGACGGCGTGCTCGACGTGGAGACCGAAGAGCAGCGCCAACTGGTGGAGCGGGCCGTCCGCGAGACGAACCAGGAAATCGTAGCGGCGCTGACCGACGAGGTGGTGTCGACGGTCGGCATTCAAGGGGTGGATCGCAATCTGCTGGAGCGGGGCGAGGAGGGGACGGTCCAGGCGACGAATGTGGGATGGGTCACTGCACTGATCAGGCAGCGCGTACTGCCGGTTGTGTCGGCTCTCATAGAGGAGAACGGGATCACGCGGGAAGTTGGGGCGGCGGACGCCCTCGTTGCCCTCGCTCGAGCCTTTGAGGCGTCGTTTGACCCGGTGGCCTGTGCCCTCACCACTACGGATCAGGCAGGGCTCATGGACGTCAGCGGGATTCGGGAGCAGGCCACGGTCGATGCCGTGACCGATGACGAGGTGCCCGATCCGGCAACGGTGCGTCGGCTGCACAACGCTGGCGTGCCGGTTCTCCTCACGAACCTGCAGGGCCTGCTAGGGGGCGACGAACCTGAGGGTACCAAACTTACCGCTTCGGAGTAACCCTGGACGCCAAGAAAGATGGAACGCTTTTGAACGTTTGGACAAATTACGGCCATTTCACCCTCGTCGCCGCTTCGCTCCTTTTCCTGTTTGACAGCGGCTCAGGGCCGTATTAACTTCTCCGAACCACAACTCACAGTTCAGTCCCCAAAACCAAAACGAAAGCATACGTATGAGCACATTCGAAGAACGCTACGGCGAGCTCACTGACATCATCGAAGGGGCAGAGGAGGATCTTCTCAAGTTCTACGAGAAAGGCAATAAGGCGGCCGGTACCCGCGCTCGAAAGAGTCTGATGGAGCTCAAGAAGCGGGCCCATGAGATCCGCCAAGAAATTCAGGACATTAAGAACAACGAACTGTAGCGGCCACCTGCTTCCCGCACCTCGGAGCACTCTCACGGAAAATCGTCGCCGTCCGTTAATCCTGCATCTCGTTCGGGATCCCTCAGACCTGATCCCCGTCAGGAGAACGTCGTCCCATCCGGCATTTGCGATGGTTGTCGGCGGGCTTGCACTGTAGGGCAGAGCCGGCGGAGACTTTTGTCGTTTGGAAAGGTTTTTATTGGGGTTCGAGTCCGGCTTCCTGTTCGTCCATGTCCTTTTTCACCCTAGCATTGCAGTACCTTGAGTAGATCCTGTTCTTTCGGTTTTCGCCTTCTGGCTTGCAGCTTGATTGCGTTCACACTTGGCATGGGTGCCATGTCCGTTCGGGCTCAGGTTGAGTCCGTCGAGCAGCCTGACGACCCCAGCGATGCGGTTCCCGACTCGGCGTCTTCCTGGACGTACGATGCGTCGGCTCGCCTGAATTTCTCACAGGCAGCGTACAAAGACTGGCAGGAGGGAGGAGGGACCAACTCCCTCGCCTTTACCGCCGGTCTCGGGGGCCAGGCAGCTCGCCGGGGGGATCGGTGGATCCAGGCCCACGAGCTGACGCTGTCGTTTGGCATCATCAATCAGGAGAGTCAGGAACTCCGCAAGTCGGAGGACCAGATCCTTTGGAATTCCAGTCTTCGCTACGAAGGAGAAGACTTCTTCCGCTTGTTTAATCCAACGATTGCCGCGGACCTTCGAACCCAGTTCGCAAAGGGATTTGACTACTCAGGAAACCCATTTGAGGAAGAGCTTGATGACCCGAC
>CAZTDC010000104.1:0-9106 GCA_964612165.1 uncultured Salinivenus sp. | reverse complement strand
GGAGGAGAGGCGTCCACGATATTTGCATAGGATCAGGCCTGACCACAAAATTTACCAGAGCCACTTTTCCCCTCCGGAAATGTCCACCGGTATTCTCAGTAGACCCCGAATCGACAGCCCCGGAAGACGTCTGGGGTCATACTGCCGACCATGTCCTCCTTCTCATCCTCGAGGGGGAGAGGAATACTTACGACCGTGTCGATTCTCGCTGTACCAGTTCAGCGTCGAGATGAACCTTCTTTGGCGTAGTAGCCTGATCGGACTCGATTTGACCGATGAGGATGTCAACCGCCCGGTATCCCATATCAAATTTTGGGATATGAATGGACGTTAAGGGTGTCGATATGTACCGAGCCAACTTAATGTCGTCGCATCCAATCACTGCAACCTCTTCCGGGACGTCGATCTCCAGTTCCTGGAGTGCCCGCATGAGGCCGACAGCGACAAGGTCGTTGTAGCAAGTAACCCCAGTGGGTCGTTCTTCACTGGGTGTCTCTCCAAAGTACTCAATCCCGGTCTGATAGCCGTCGCGCAGGCGTGCCCCTGCCCGCACGATGAGGTCGTCGCTGAACACGAGCGGAGATTCACTGAACGCCTGCCGAATGCCTCGAACTCGCTCCATAGAGTGCATCGAGTACTCCGGCCCAGCGAAGTGTACTATTCTCTCGTGCCCTTCATCGAGCAGATGCTCGGCCGCCATTTTCGAAGCCTTTTCGTTGTCAATGTCAACAAGGCTCGCCTGGGCTCCCTGCACTTCCTCTAGAAGAACGAATGGAAAGTTTCTCCGCTTTAAATCAAATAGATATGACAAATCTGCACCACTTTTCAATACGGGAATTATAACAAGACCATCGACATCTTTATTCTTAAATACGTCGACAATTTTCTGCTCGGAATCGTAATTTCCTTCAGAAGAAGCTGACAAGATCGTATACCCTTTTTCGTTTCCCCGCTCTCGCGCCCCGGCAATCACGTCGGCGAAATAGGGATTGTCACTCTCCTTGATAATAAGCCCAATGCTTTTGTTAAGATCGGCCTGGAATCCATTCTGAGCGGCCGCCCTAGGCCGGTAGTTTAGCTCGTCGATCGCCTGATTCACCTTCCGACGAGTAGAATCTTTTACCGTACCAGCGTCGTTCAGAACGGCTGAAACTGTAGCTTTCGAAAAGCCTGCCTTTTCGGCAACATCTCCGATTGTTGGACGCGACATGTCGAACGTAGAGTCGATTCCGGTTTTATTTACCTCTCAAAAGACGAAATTTTGCAATGGAGTGAAGCTTCTTAATCCCAAGTCGTAGCGGTCTATCAAAATGAGTTGCGACCGAATAGCAGACGTCCAGTTCAAAATTTTTGCTCAAGGGAGCGGTAAGATAGCGCAAAGAAAGTCCACCTAGCCTCCCCCAGACCTGACCCGACAGATCTCATTCGTTTCTCACCCCTCAGGAAGCACTACGCCGACGCGATCAGCCCAGTGTTCCCAGTTTCGCTCAAGCTCTTCTACCTTCTCCGGCTTCATATCTGCGAGATTTTTCGTCTCGGTTCGGTCCTCTCGCATATTATACAGCTCCCAGTTTCCGGGCGTGAACCGCGCTGATGCGACGAGCTTCCAGTCTCCCTTGCGAAGCGCCCGGTTCCCGACGTGCTCCCACGCTAGCATGCGTTCCTCCTTCCAACCCTTGCCGCGGAGCGGGGCAAGTAGGCTTTTTCCTTCATAGTCCCGGATCGGATTGCCCTTCCATTCTTCTGGGTAAGACACGTCCGCAACGTCCAGACAGGTCGGCAGAATGTCGATAACGTGCCCCACCTCATGGCTGAGCGTGCCGGGCTCAATCACTTCTGGCCACCGCGCGACGAACGGGGTCGAGATGCCGCCTTCGTGGGTCCACTGTTTGTAGTATCGGAAGGGAGTGTTACTGACGTTGGCCCAAGGCGGTCCCGCTGCCAGCTTGCAGTTGCGGGCCCCTGGAGGTACGCCCTCTGGATTCTGACTGTTAATCCAGTCTTCTGCGGCGGATCCATTGTCGGCGAGGAACATGATGAGGGTATTGTCGGCCACGCCCATCGTCTCAAGCTTTCGCAGGAGGCGCCCAATGTTCTGGTCCATTCGGTCGATCTGCGCCGCGTACGCGGCCATCTTCAGGTCCCACTGGTCGGCACTCGCGTCCTCGACCGCTCGCCACTCTTCGACCTGATCTTTCCCCATCTCGAAGAGGGTTCGGGGAGAGAGGGGCCACTCGTCCCGGATGATGCCTTCCTCAATCAGGCGCTGGTACCGCTGCTTGCGCACCCGTTCCCACTCGTCCATATACTGCCCCCGGTACTGATCGATATCACTCTGGAAGGCCTGAAGGGGAAAGTGGGGGGCGTTGTAGGCCACGTACGCGAAGAAGGGCTGTCCCCTTGCATTGGCCTCTTCCAAGAACTGGAGGGCGTAGTCGGTATAGGCGTCCGTCGAGTACCAGTCGCGTCCCTGGGGCTCGACCGACTCCCCGTCGAGGTACAGTTGGTGCGTAGGCTTAAAATAATCGTCTACGTACCGGTGCTCTCCATAGAACCGATCAAACCCTCGCCCAGTGGGCCATCGACCTGGCTTTTTGTGACCGACGTGCCACTTACCCACCATGGAGGTGTGGTAGCCAGCATCGCCTAACATCTCCGCAATGGTTACGCAACGATCATTCAGGTACCCTTGGTAAGAGGGATGATCTTTGCTGCTCGTGGTGAGGTCTCCCATTCCCACCTGGTGCGGATACTGCCCCGTAAGTAGTGAAGCCCGGGTGGGCGAGCAACGAGGATAGTTGTAAAACTGGCTGAACCGTATTCCTTCTTCCGCAAGCTGGTCCACGTGCGGGGTGTTGATCTCCGCCCCATAACATCCCACGTCGGCAAAACCCATGTCGTCGGCCAGGATCACGAGAATGTTGGGGCGCTCTGTTTGCTCGGGCTGCTGGCGCTCCTCCAAATCGGAGGGCGAAGGACCTGACGCTCCTAGAAGCCCGAGGCTACCGGCGGCGGCACTTTCAAGAAACTTCCGTCGATCCATGACTCAAGGTGATTTTTCAGTTCGAGCGAACGGCTTCGCGGCGCTTCTTGTACGCCGACCAGGATAAGGCGCCGACTCGGTCCATCCAGGCCTGATGATGCTTTGCCAGAGACTGCACGAGGCCAGGCCGGTCGTCGGCCCGATCGGTTGTTTCGGTCCGATCCGCCGCAAGGTCGTAGAGTTGCCACGACTTCCGCCCGTCGGGAGAGACGAGCTTCCACCGGCCCCGCCGAATGGCGTGGTTGTCCGTGTGTAGCCAGTTAATCTCTTCATGCCCTGTTCGCTCCCCACCTCGGAGCACAGGCAACAGGCTACGCCCCTCCATTGGAGTCAGTTCTCGGCCATCGAGCGCGCTCGGATAGGGCACACCGGCAGCCTCTAAGAGCGTCGGCATAAGGTCCATGACGTGGCTCACCTCGCTGCTTTGCGTGCCGGGCTCAATCTCGCCGGGCCAGCGCGCGACAAGAGGGGTTGCGATCCCGCCCTCATGGGTCCAGATCTTGTACCGGCGGAAGGGCGTGTCGCTGAGGTGGGCCCAGGGGCGGTGATAGCCCATATAAGACTCTGGGCTACCGGGAGAGGCGTCTTCCCCCTTCCCGAGCCCGATGGACGCCGCGCCGTTGTCTTGCAGAAACAGAACAAGCGTGTTGTCGAGCTCACTCTTTTCTTCCAGAAGGTCGAGGATACGGCCAATGCCTCGATCCATCCGGTCGATCTGGGCCGCGTAGGCGGCCATCTTCAGGTCCCATCGCTCCTTATCCTTGACCTCCGACCAGGGCGGCACCCGATCGTCGCGGTCCGGAAGGGCCCACTCGTCTCGAAGGAGGCCGCTGTCGAGGAGTCGCTCGTAGCGCTGGCGACGAAGCCGATCCCATCCATCCAGAAACCGACCGCGGTAGCGCTCGATGTCCTCCTCTCGGGCCTGCAAGGGCCAGTGAGGCGCCGTGTAGGAGAGGTATTGAAAAAAAGGCTGCTCTCCGCTCCCGTGCCGCCTGAGTTGATCGATTGCCTCGTCGGTGATAAAGTCCGTCATGTAAAAGTCGGACATGATATTGTCTTCCGACTCGAAGTACGCGACGCTTTTGGGCGCGAACGGCTCGTTTTTTCGGACGATGGTGCGGTTGGGGGGCGGGTTGAAGTAGTCGCTCGCTCCGTCCAACAGACCGCTATAGACGTCGAATCCCCGGGCATTGGGCCAGTGCGCGTGGGCTTTGCCCAGGTGCCACTTTCCCGACATCAGCGTGGTATACCCGGCCTCTCCCAGCAGCTCGGCGATCGTCGCACACCGGTCGTTGAGGTGACCGCGGTAGGCCGGAACCTCAAGGTCAGCCCGCATGTGGCCCACCCCGGCCTGATGTGGCTGAAGGCCCGTGAGCAGCGAGGCGCGGGTAGGGCAGCAGCGGGCCGCGTTGTACATCTGCGAGAATCGCATCCCCTCCTCCGCCAGACGGTCCACGTTCGGGGTTTGGATCCTGCTCCCGTAGCAGCCAAGGTCCGAAAACCCCATATCGTCGGCAAGAATCAGAAGGACATTCGGACGCTGCTCCTTCGAGGAGGGCTTTCCGTCCACGTCAGGCAGGTCAGACGAGTCCAGCGCGGCGGCTCCGAGGCTTCCGAGAGCCGCGGTTTGGAGAAACGAGCGGCGATCCATCAATACAGGGTCAGTTATGATGCGTCGTCGGCATCCGGGCGATACTCGGGCGGAAGCTCGCGGGTGGCAGACCGGACGATCACCCGGTCCTTCTCCCACCGATCCTTGTACCAGGTGGTAGGCTTGAAGGGATCATTCAGAGCGTCCATTTTCTCGTGCATCCAAGACGCCAGGCGGTCCCGGACGTGGTGATAGGCCGGATCGTCGGCCCGGTTTTCTAGCTGGTATGGATCGCGGGCATGGTCGAAAAGGTACGTGGGGCCGTCCAGCATTTCCGCGTAGGTGTGTTGGGCGTCCCGCGCCGCGCGCCATTCGTCGCCGTCGTGCCACTGGAAGGTGTGCCCCATCCCCTGCAACAGGGCCGCCTCGGCTCCAGCGGCCTCTTCTCCCCGCGCTGCCCCACTCAAGTCTCGCCCCTCCATCGAGCCCGGAACGGGAAGCCCCATCAGCCGAAGGAGGGTGGGAGCGATGTCTGGGGTGTTGAGACAGGAAGGATTAACGTGAGGCGGAATCTCTCCGGGCCACCGCATTAGGAAGGGCACACGGACAGCCTCCTCGTAAAAGATTTTCTTGGCAATGCGACCTTGGGAGCCGAACATCTCTCCGTGGTCGGAGGTGAACACGAAAATCGTGTCGTCAGCAAGTCCCAGCCGGGCCAGAGCGTAGAGGAGGCGTCCCACCTCCCAGTCCATGCTGGCAGTCTGGGCGGCATACACTTGGCGTTTCCGGAACCGGTCCGGCTTCCATTTCTCCTTCCACCACGCCTCGTCCCACTCTGGATGCCAGTAGCGGGCATGGCCGTCTTCGTAGTTAGGCGGATCGGGAAAGCGCTTATCCCGAAAGAGGTGGTTGAACGGCGCCGGGCAGTTGTCCCGTCGCCACGGGTCGTGAGGCGGACCGTACGAGAGAAACAGCGCGAACGGGCTGTCGCCTCCACGCGATCGGCGGAGAAAATCGATCGCCAGGTCGGTCTGTGTATGGGGCTCGTACCCGTCGACCTCGACCCGATCGAAGGTGTCCTCGTAGTAGAATCCGTCGTAGTACTCATGGTTAAAATTGTAAACCTTCCACTCTTGATCGAACCCGAGTCGGTACGGGCCCGGCGGCACGAATTGCTGCTCTGGCGAGTGGTCTTTGCCGTAGAGGTGCCATTTCCCAATGTAGCTCGTCTGGTAGTCGTGCCGGCCCAGCACATGTCCGATGGCGTCCTGATCGGGCATGGTCCGTAGTTCGTTGATAACCATCCCCGTGCTGCTGCAGTGCTTCCCGGTAAGTAGACTCGAGCGGTACGGGGCGCACATCGGACTCCCCGCTACGGCCTGCCGGAAGTCAGCGGATTCTCGGGCCAATCGGTCGATGTTCGGGGTGTGGGGTTGGGGCTCGTCGGCGTAGGTTTCCTCGTACGGATCCTGCGCATAGCCACAGGATTGGAGCCGCAGTTGATCGACAAAGACGAAGACAAGATTAGGCCGGTCCATGCGAGGTGGGAAAAATGGGAGGAACGCAGGGTCGAACTGCAGCCAGCCCCTCTACACTGCTCATTCTCTTGGCTTTATATTCTCCTGGCTTGACAACGAGCCCGGCATTCCTGTTTTTGGATCGCTAGTTGAACCGATTCAATTAATGGTGAAGGGTCTCAGTCTACAACACGGACCGGGGGCTGTCAAGCTGCTTCCGGCAAGCTCTTTCTTCTAAATCTCTTTCTGAACCGTCCCGCATGGCCCTTTTTCGCCTTCTGCTCCGCTCTCCAGTCTTCGCAGCTGTCCTGGCAATTGGGGTGATCTGCTTGGCTGAGGGATGCACGTCTGCCGCCCCACCGACCGCCACCGTCGGGTACCTATCCAGCCCACCTTCTACCACGGCCGATAGCGCCGCCATGGCTTGGATCGAGCAAAACGAGCAGCTTACGCTCCGCGAGGTGGCCCCCTCCTTCCCCGACGAGGCCCCTTCCCAGATCGATGTTCTTTGGGTCCACATTCCGGACTCAACCGCCTATGCCCAGTGGAAAAGCGAAGCTCCGATCGACGCCCTTCGATCCTACTACGAGGACGGCGGCCGCCTCTTGTTTACAAACCAAGCCGCCCGTCTGCCGCACTCCCTCGGGATCGAGGGGAGCAGACCGGAGACGCGGGTCCTCAACGTGACAAACAACGAGCACAACGACAAGAAAGGATTTCAAAGCTTCCGCGGACACCCAGTGTTTGGCCGCGGGCTACTCGGGGGCGATCAGATCTGGGACGCGACTCGGGACCATAAATTGCCCCGTGTCGGATACTTCGGGAGCGCAACTCCCGATGAGGGCAAGGTCCTGGGCGTCGAACGAGCCCGAACGGGCGTTCGCCCCGGGAAAAAGTTGCTCATTGAGCACGAGCGCGGAGAAGGGCACGTCCTCTCGGCCGGGGCGATGATATATCCGAACCGCCCGAACCACCTGCGCGTGAAGCAAAATCGCTTTCTTGAAAACGCGCTCTTTTACCTTGCCGGCACGCTCGACAGCGACGAGGAACCGACGTACTGGCGCTATCACGAAAACACGCCGACATCCTTCGAGGTCTCGTCCCGTCCCGTTTCCCCGGCGACCAGCCGCTCCCTCTCCGGACAGCCCTCAACAGAACTGGCGCGTTTTCGGAGCAACCCGACCGACGAATTTTTTGATGTCGCTGGGCGCCGGGCCATCGCAATGGGACAAGAAAACGGCGGTATCAAAGAGGTGTGGACGCATCCCTTCAAGTTGATGTTTGACTACAAAACGGGGATCGTGCGCGGCGATTCGGTCACTTGGCTCTCCGAAGTGCCCGTGGACATCCAGGTCCGACCGGAAGCTTTCACCCGCACCTACGACCTGGGACAAGGCGACACGCTCACGCAGGTGGTGTATGCCTCGATGGGCACCTCCGGAGGACTGGTTCACTATAGAACCACGGCAGACGAGCCCCTCCGCCTGATGATCCGCTTTCGAAGCAATCTGAACTACATGTGGCCGTACCCTCAGTCGACCGTGGGGAATGTCTACTACGGCTACGATGCCCCAATGAAGGCCCTCCACGTCCGTGACGTCAGTAGTGACATGTACGGGGTGATTGGCAGCGACGTGGCTCCCGACACCCACCTGTCCGGCGGGTATGGAAACATCCGGTGGACTGCAGACGGGCTCGACGGGACCCCAACAAACAAAAACCAAGTGTACCATGCCGCTGTCTTCACCCTGAACACTGAAAACGACCACACGCTCAACTACGCGTTCGCTGGGAGCAACACCGGTCGATCGGACGTGATATCGGACTATCGGACCCTCGTGACCGAGCCACGATCCACCTACGAAAACACCGTCGACCACTACCGGCGTCTCCTCGACGACCACGTGACGCTCACCACGCCTGATTCTTCCTTCAACCAACACCTGAAGTGGGCACTGGTCGGGTCGGATCGGTTCGTGATCAAAACGCCTCACCTAGGACAGGGCATAATGGCCGGATACGGCTTTTCGAATCCGGACGGGGGAACTTGGGCCAGCGGCACCCCTGGATACGCCTGGTACTTCGGCCGGGACGCCGAGTGGACAGGCTTCGCGTTCAATGCCTACGGCGACACCGACGCCGTGCGCAAACAGCTTACGATGCTGCAGGAAAATCAAGACCTCCAGGGGAAAATCTACCATGCCCTCAACACGCCCGGGCCCGGCGTCCAGCAGTACAACGCAGCCGATTCCACTCCCCTCTACGTGATTCTCGCGGGCCACTACTACCGCGTTTCCGGAGACAAGGCCTTCCTGGAAAACAGTTGGCCCCACCTCAAACGGGCTATGGATTTTCTTTACTCCACGGATACCAACGGCGACGGCCTCATCGAGAACACAAATGTCGGGCACGGATGGATCGAACTGGGCGAACTGAATGAAGCCCATAGCACCCTTTACTTGTCGGGTATTTGGGGCCGCACCCTCGAACAGGCCGCTTACATTGCCGGGCACCTTGGTCGCGACTCGCTCAGCCAGCAGTACCGGGCTGATGCCCGCGACGTCCGGGAAACCCTCAACACCGACTTCTGGGACGCAGACCGGCAGTACTTCCACCAGGCCCTGAACCGGGACGGAAGCTACAACGAGGCCCGAACCATGATGCCGGCAGTGGCCATGCATTTCGGTCAACTTGACGCCGAGAAGACGGCCCCGTTCCTGGATGCCTTAGCCAGCAACCAGTTCTCAACCGACTGGGGAACCCGAATTATCGACCGGAACTCCCCCCTCTTCGACCCGGATAGCTACCATCTCGGCACAGTCTGGCCACTCTTCACAGGATGGTCGGCTCTCGCCGAGTACGAGTACGGACGGGGACGCGCGGCCTTCCGGCACGTCACTAACAACATGTACGTGAAAGACCACTGGGCCCTCGGCTACGTGGAGGAGGTGCTCA
>CAZTDC010000103.1:0-9111 GCA_964612165.1 uncultured Salinivenus sp. | reverse complement strand
TCGGGAAAGAGGTCCCCATGGCGAAAGGGCGCCGTCTCGCGTGCCGTGCCGGCACTACGGAAGTAGCTGGTGTTGGGGGCCCAGGGAGCAGCATCGTTCCAGAAGGCGCGGCGGCCCTCCCGAGTAAGATAGGTGACTAGGCCCTCGTCCATCCAGATGTGGTCGGTTTCCTCCGAGCCTACGAGCATCGGGTACCACATGTGAGCGATCTCGTGGAGGGTCGTGCCGAACAGCGATTTTTCCGGGCGATCACTGCCGACAATCGTAATCATGGGGTACTCCATGCCGCCGCCCACGAAGCCCTCAACGACCGTCATGTGAGGATAGGGGTATGCAGTCAGGCGGTCGCTCAAAAACTCGATCGAGAACTTACCAAACTCGGCGGCCCGGCGCCAGCTCGTCTTGTCGGGCCGGTAGAGGGCGTGGATCGTCGTGGTTTGTCCAGCGTCTGCGGTTGCCTGGGTGGCGTCCCACACGTACTGGTCGGAGGTGCCCCACGCTACGTCCCGAACGTTTTCTGCCTGATAGTGCCAGGTGAGGGTGCCGGACGAATCTGTCTGGGTAGCCGTGCCGGCGCCTCGCTGCTCTTTCGAAACGACACGCACCGGCTGGTCGGCCGCCCGGTCTTTTGCGAGCCGGTCGCGCGTTTCTGGCGTGAGTACGGCGTTTGGGTTCTGGAGGGTGCCGGTGCTGGCCACGAGCCAACCCTCCGGCACCGTGAGTTCCAGGTCGTAGTCTGCGTAGTCCATGTAGAACTCCGCGTACTGCTGGAACGGATCGGTGTCCCAGCCCTGCACGTCGTCGTAGACGGCCATCTGGGGATACCAGTAGCCCATGTAGTACACGTCGCCGTCGGTGCCCTGGCGAGGTCGGTGGCCTTCGCTCCGAAGCGTGTAGCGCCAGGAAAAGGCAAGGTCGACACTCGTCTCTGGGGGGACAGGGTTCGGGGGATGGATGCGCATCACCGTGTTCTTGAGGGTATACCCCACCTCCGAGCGGGTGTCGCGCTCGATGAGGGACTGGCCCTGCACCGACACTTCCCCCAGGTTCATGCCGTCCGTGATCTGGAGGGGCTGACGTCGCACCACGCCCTTCGCGTTGACGTTTTGGCGGAGGTGAACGACGAGCGTTTCGAGCGTGTCGGGCGAGCGGTTGTGGTAGGTGATCGTCTCTTGTCCCATCACGGTGTTCGTGGCGGGGGACAAGGTGACGTCGATGTCGTAGTTCGCCCGGTTTGTCCAATAGTTGGGCCCCGGCGTGCCCGTGTCGGTCCGGGTGCCATGGTCGATGGCAGTCTCGAAACGGGGCGAGGGGGAGACGGGGTGGGGTGTCGGGCGATTCTGGGCCCACGTCGCACTCGTCACCAGGAGCAGTGGAAGGGCGAGCACCCAAAGCGAGCGTGCGCGGGGTATGGAGCAGGGCATAAGTCGGCAAACGTTACAGGGAGAGGGAAACAGGGGTGCCCAGGGCGTGCTCGGCGGCGTGGTTGCCGTTCACCCGCACGGAAAATCGGTCGCCTGTTCGGGTGACGCCGAGCCGGTGGCCGCGAACGGGCACGTCGTCCATGGCGAGCCGTTCGACTTCGAACGGAAAGGGGTCGACCGTCACGGTCGCGTCGTTGGGCCGGATGCCGGCGGCGTATTTGATGAGGAGATCGTTGACCCACGAGTGCTGGTAGTCGTCAATGCCCCGGTACCGGCAGGGCTGGCCAGTGGTCGGGTTGTAGTGCTCGAAGCAGTTGGGCCGGTTCGGGTCTTCGTCGTCAAACATCATGTGCACGAACTGCGTGATGAACGCCGCGCCCCGTCGCCGCAGCTCGTCGTCGTCGAAGCGGAGGGCAGCTTGGCAGATCGCCTCGGCCACGTGGCTGTTGGTCATGGGCCACACGCGGCCGTTCCAGGGGCAATTCTTGCGCTCTCCCTTCCAGTGGGGCACGTCGCTGAAGTAAGGGTCGTCCACGCTGCTGGCAGGAACGGGATACGGGGTCCAGAATTCGTCGGGGTCGAAGAGGCGGCGCTTCAGGCCGGGCAGGTGCTCCTCCGTCACGATTTCGGTGAAATAGGGATAGAAGCAGACGGCCGCCTTCACGTTCGTGCGGGTTGCCGTCTCGGGATCCACGTCGAAAAACAGCTCGGCGTCGGGATCCCACATGTGATCGAGGACCGCCTGCTTCGTCGTTGCGGCGCGGGTTCTCCACTGCTCGGCGGCGTCGGGACGATTCAGCGCGTCGGCCATCTTCGCGAGGGCCCGCTTCGTCTGGTAGATCTGAACGGCTGCGTCGACCCCCTTGAGGCGGAAAATGCGGCCCCAATGAATCTCGTCGGCCTCGTTGCTGACCGCTTGGTAGCGGTGCATGTACTCCTGCCCCGTTTCGTAGTGGTTCCAAATGTCATAGAGTCCACTGTCGTCAGGGTCGCGCTCGGCGTCGAAGTAGTCGACGTAGTCCGACAGGCCGTCGTAGGCCCGCCGCAGAAAATCCTCGTCCGGGTGCGTCCGGTGGAGGGCCCAGGCGTGGCTCCAGTTCGTGTGGTAGAAGCTTTCCTCGTCGGCGTCGTGGGGGTAGAGGTGGCCGTAGAAGCTCCCGTCCGGCTGCTGGTTCTCGATGAAGTTCAGCAGGCTGCCCTGGGCGACGGATGGATCCGGCTGCCAACGCGTCTCCAGCATGTGGCACTGGGCACTGTAGGTGACGTGCTTGCGAAAGTATTCCGGACCCTCATAGACGGCTGGATGGGCGTAGTTGCCCTCCTCGTCCCCTCGCGTAAAGAGCCGCAGGCCGTACCATCGGTGCCAGTAATATTGCTGCAGGTGAGCATCGGAGCACTCAAAGGAGGGGAGCGCGTCGAAGTAGCGATTCCATCGCTGGCTGCTCCGGGCCGGCGGGTCGCTGGCGAGCACGTCGGCAGTCTGGGAGTGGGCCTGTTCGATCGACGGGGCCGCCCCGAATGCGACACGGACGGTGTCGGTGTCGTTAGGGGGAATCGTCCGCCCGGTGTGGAGCCCGAGGTATACCAGGGGGGCGTCGAGGTGGGCTTTGGAGGGGGGCGGTCCGAGGGCCTCTGGGTGAAATGTTTCGTAGAAGGGGGTATAGCGCCAGTGCGGCTGGTTGGGGCCGCCTTCGCTCGCCACCACCGACTGTGAGGTGAGCGGGCCACTCAGCCCGAATGCGCAGCCTACGTCGTACGTTGGACGGTCGCTTTTCTGGAGAGGCCGAGAGAAGCAGAGATGTTCATCTTGAGCGTCAAGGGCTGAGAGGGGACCGGGCGTCTCCTCCGTGAGGGAAGGTTGCAGCGTCCAGGCGATCAGGTGGAGGGAGCGCGCTTCGTCACACTCATTGTTGATGGTGAGGGTGGAGGCCAAGACGTCATTCGGATGGACCGTTTTCTTTTCCGTGACCGAGAAAGACGTGCTCGGAACGTCATAGGTTTGACGGAGGCGATCCGGGCGCCAGGTGCGACCCGTAGGGTGGGGAGGGAAGACGGTTCCGGTGTCGGACAGCAGGGTGATCGTGAAGACCGGAGCCAGCGCGAAATCATAGTAGTGAGCCTCGTCCCAAAAGCCGGGGGTGTCGAGCCACTGTGGATGAGGCGGGGTCCACGTCAGGCGATTTCCAGTTCCAACGGACCATTTGTCCGAGCGGCTGAGGTGAATAGAGGACCCGGGCTCGTCCATCTAGGGAAGGAGGGGTAGAGAAGAAGAGAAAAAGAGGCAATGCTTCGCTGAGTGCGCAGGCTCCGCCGCAGGTCACACGACTGTGCGCGGCCCTGTTCTCAAAAGACGGAGAGCCGCCCTATAGGGAAGCGTAAATGGACGGCCTCAGGCCGCATGGAGGGATCGTTTTGAGCTGTGCGGGAACTTGAAATCTATTCGGAAATAATCGAAACGGTTCAGTCCCCAATTCAAGTACAGGACTGCTAGTGGCGTTGTCAAGTCGATAGGACTCTCAGCTAAGCTATCGCATCGGTCAAGCGAACCTTTTTGTTCGGAGCTGTTCGGTTCCGGTCGCCGTGCTCGGGCTCCCTGGGCCCGCAACTCCTGCGTTCGTGGCGGGGTTCCGTTTGAAGATTCGTTAGGTCACCATCAGGGCGGGGGGAGATATCCTCGTCGATGTCAACGAATGCAATTGCCGAGGCTCTCAAGTTCGGTGACGTAAGTTTGAAGAGAGTCCTTGGAAGGGCTCCTTCTAGAGCAAGCAAGGATGACATTGGGATGTAACACGGTTAAACTTGTTTAACAGGCGTGGCCACAGGCATCACCACTCCATTCATTCTCTCACTTTCTTCGTTCAAGGAATCACCCAAAAATGGGACGACCAACGATTAGTGACGTGGCTGATCAAGCCGGGTATTCGAAGGCAACCGTCTCGGCCGTTCTCAACGACGCCGACACGGTAAGCGAATCCACCCGGGAGGAGATCAACCGGGTTATTGACGAGCTGAAGTATCGGCCTCGCGCTGCTGCCCAAAGGGGATTTCGGGAGGACAGTAACAAGAGTATCGGCCTCATTATCAAAGAAGAGGGCAATCCGTACTACGCGGATGTGATCTCCGGCGCTCGCGTTTACGCGCGGAAAAGTGGATATACTGTCGTCTCTGCAAGCTCCGAGGGCGATTACGACGCTGAGCAGGAAATCGTGAATGTGTTCAAGGGGAAAGACATCGATGGGCTCATCATCATACCTGTATTAGGTAGCGACGCCGATCTGTCCTACCTTTTTGAGCTCAAACGACGGAATTTTCCGTTCGTACTTCTCGAAGACATTCAGGGGATTCAGGCGAGTCTGGTCGATATCGACAATGTGGAGGCGTCAAAGATGGCGGCGTCGTACCTGATTGAAAATGGGCATCAGCACATTTTCCACTTCGCCGGTCCTAAGTATTCAATGCATTCGGAGGAGCGGGTCCGGGGAATTCGGAAGGCCTTCAGTGAATCGCCTCTGGCATTCAGTGATGATCTCGTTGTGCGGACGGGCGCGCACCTCCGGGACGGATACGAGGTGGGGAAATCTTACTTTCGGCAGACCGATTCGAGTGAGCGTCCGTCGGCAGCGATTTGCTACAACGACTTGGTTGCGATTGGGCTCATGCGGGCGCTCCGCGAGCTCGGTATTCACGTCCCGGATGACGTTTCGATTATTGGATTTGATGACATTGAGTTCTCGGAGTACGTGTCTACGCCGGTTACGTCCATCCGCATTCCCAAATTTGACATGGGACACCGTGCAGCTGAAATCCTCATCCAAAGCATCGAGTCTGATCAGCAGCCTGATCTCCAGAAGGATTACCTACAAGCCGAACTCATTCAACGGGCGTCCACGAAGGCCTAGTGCAGCTTCAAGCACTTTCTTTTGCGAAAGGGGTCATCTTGAGTGGAGTGCACTCTGAAGGGCCGTCTTGCCTACGGGCAGGGCGAGGCGGAGTCAAACGGTCGTCGCAAGTGCGGCGAACCGCCCGGTTCGAAGGGGTTCCTCGATCACCCGGCAGCTCCTTCAAAATGACAGGTCCTTCCCGATCTCAAATGAGCTTTTTGAACGTGCAGTAGCTCTGGCGACAAATGGGAGGACGTGTCGCGTTTGCCGCTCTGCTCGTTCGTGGTCGTGTGTCTACTCCCATAGATCCAGGTAGCGTGATTCCCATTTCTACGTCGATCTCCCCCCCGGTTCGCACGTTTGTCGTGGCCAGTACGATTCTGTTTCTACTGGCCCTTTTTGGAGAAGCGAGACCGGGCTGGGCCCAGATTGAAGACGAGCCGCCGTCGCCGTCCCCCCGACTCTTCGACGCTGAACAAGGAAATTCGACGGCCTCGCCGTACCTCTCCCGACTCTCAGCCACCAAAGACGATCCCATTTTTGCCACCTACGCGGCGCCCCTTCGGCGGTCCGAGTACACGGTGGATGAAGGGTATCAGTTTGCATTTCATGAGCCCCAACGGGCACTTCGCTTTGCGACCGATCACACGGGGGATTGGGGCGTGGCCTTCCACCGCGACGGTGCGGGACGATACCGACCCTCCGACTTCCATGAGGAGCCGGTCATCACCGTGTCGTACAGCGACCTCGTGGCGTTTCACTATCGCCCCTACGAGGACGTACGCGTCGAGAGCGTCTTTCAGGTCTACAACTCCCATCAGGCGCTGCAGCACCTGACGATTACGAACGAGGGGGACGAGGCCGTGACGCTTCGGGTCGTGCCCTTTCTTCGCCGATCGGAGGCCTTTCGCGACATCACGGCCAGTGGGGAGCAGCGCTACGTGACGTTTCGACACCGGCAGGAGCCGGACGGGTGGACCGAGCGGATGACGACCATCCCGCACGTGACGCAGCGTCGGAATGTGTTTCGGCTGAGCGAGCCTGCGGAGGCAGCCGGGGCATACGCGAGGTGGGAAGGAGAAGGGTCCGCCGAAATGACGTTTCGGGGGAGCCGTGCCGACCTCGGGTCCTCCCCGCGTTCCGCGGCGGACTCGGCGCGGGTCGTGGCGCTCCGTGCGACGGTGACGCTCGCACCCGGTGCTACCAAGGACCTTCGGGTGGTCCGGGGAGTCGCGGGTGTGGACAGCGACCGCTCGATTGTCGAGGCGAGCCAGGCGTTAATGAACCATGAGGTCTCGTCGGCAATCCGGACAAATGAGGCGCTTTATCGAAGTGTGCCCCGCTTCGACTTTGCGGATTCGGATCGGCGCATGATGTATTGGAGCGCGTTCAATCTCATGCGCCAGTGTATGTTGCCGCCGGAGGGGAAGGCGGGGCACAACTATTACGTGTTTTCTCGGGAGCCCACCTGGGGGTGGGGGCACGGCGGACAGGTCTTCCACGAGAGCCTCGCCATGCTGGGATACGTGTCGCTGGATGCCCAGAGTGCATTGCACTCACAACGGGTGTACATGGAGCGCCAGTGGGAGAACGGATACATTCCCTACCGCACGGGACCGTATCTCGACGAGACGATTTTCGCGAGAGGATCCTTTACGAGTTCGGCTCCCTGGTACAGCTACGAAAACTGGGAGCTCTACCAGGCAACGGGCGACCGGACGTTTCTCCAGGATGCCTACGAGAGTGGGACGGCCTTCTACACCTGGTGGCTCAACAACCGGGATCAGGACGGGGACGGCCTTGCGGAGTGGGGAGGACACGCCATTCTGGAGTCGGTTCGGGACGCGGACGTGGCCGTTTGGGAAGATGTGGGATGGCCGTCCAACTTCGAAGCGCCCGAGCTCAATTCAATGCTCGTAAAGGAGGCCGAGGCGCTGGCGAACATGGCCGAGGTGCTGGGCGATTCGGCGGGGGCGGTCCGCTGGCGCCGGGAAGCCCAGACCCGCACGAAGGCCATCCAAAAGACGTTCTGGGACGAGGAGACCGACTTTTTCTACTACGTCGATCGGGAGGATCACGACTTTACCTTCGACGACCAGGAGGATCTGAAACGGCGGGAGATAACCGGGTTCATCCCCCTCTGGGCCGGCACGGCGACCGACGCCCAGGCCCGGCGCCTCGTCGAAGAGCACCTTACCGACTCGACTGCATTTTGGCGCCCGTACGGGGTTCCCTCCCTTGCCGCGGACGATCCTTTCTATGACCCCCAAGGGTACTGGAACGGGCCGGTGTGGGTGGAGTGGCAGTTTCTCCTCGTGAGAGGACTCCAGAAATATGGGTATCATGGTCGGGCCCGCGAGCTGGCAACCCGTGTTTTTGACAACGTCATCCATCACCTCAAGCACGATCACACCTTCTGGGAGTTCTACAGTCCGGACACCCACTGGGCAGGGCATCATCAAACCTACATCTGGACGGGACTCGTGGCGCGGATGGTGATGGATCTGCGCGAGGCGAAGACGGGATCGAGCCCAGCGTCACGATGACTGGACGCCGGGGGAGAGGGGCGGTGTCAAGACGCTTCAACGCTGAGCCTCTCGGCGCACTCACCAGGAGGGTGTCGATTCGTTGTGCTTCGGGCCCTACAAAGAGCGGCCCTCACGTTCGCAGGAGAAGGGGGCGTTACCGCACCGTGCAGGACTATCGCATCTGTGTCAGTGAGCATTTAGGTTGTAGAGGCTCGCCGTTTTCGATTCTGACCTTTTGAGCCGATGCCTGCAAGTCCCCCAGCGACCGACTCCCTCTTTCTCCTCGAAAGTTTCGAGCCGCTGGAAGATCCGCGTCACGGAGAGATCTACCCGCTTGAAGAGATTGTCGTGCTGGTGATCTGTGCCACAACCGGTGGGGCCGACACCTTTGTTGCTGCCTGGGCAGTTCGGGGAGGCTCGCCTGGAGTGGCTGCAGACCCTGTTGCCGTTTGAGGACGGGGTTCCCTCTCATGACGTGCTGAGCGGTGTTTTTGGGCGGATCGATCCAGTTCAGTTCGAGGATTGTTTTCGGAGATGGGTTCAAGGCATTCGAGGAGAAGTTGACGGGGAAGTGGTGGCCATCGACGGGAAGACTTTGTGTGGGAGCGGAGACCGAGCCACTGGAAAGGAGCCCCGGTATCTAGTAGAGGCGTGGGCAACCGAGCAGAGGCTAGTTTTGGGCTAACGCCAATCAGAGAACGGTTCAAACGAGATCGAGGCTATACCCCAGCTTCTGGAGGAGCTTCTATTGGAGGGATGCAGCGCCTGGACCGACGCGATGGGACAGGAGACCGACATTGCGGAAGCGATCCAGGAGGCAGGAGCAGACTACGTCTTTCGCGTGAAAGACAACCAGGAGGGACTTCGCTCCGACATCGAGCAGGTGTTTGAGCGGTGTCGGGAGCAGGGCCTTGAGCCGGGCACCACCGACGTGGATGGCGGCCATGGGCGAGTAGAGACGCGCCGCTGCTGGGCTATGAAAGCTGGCGGTCGCGGCCTGATCGACAGCGAACGGTGGACAAACGTGAATTCGATTGCCCTCATCGAAACGGAACGGTTCGAAGCCGACCCAAGTGCGGAGAGCGGCTCAGAAGACAGTTCTATAGGTGGGGAGACGACGACTGAAAAGCGGTATGTGCTCAGTAGTCTGCCGCCCGACGCTACCCGGTTGCTAGAGGCGACCCGTCGGCACTGGCAGATCGAAAATGGGTTGCATTGGAGCTTAGCCCGCATCTC
Organism: uncultured Salinivenus sp.; assembly: GCA_964612165.1. Taxonomy (GTDB): domain Bacteria; phylum Bacteroidota; class Rhodothermia; order Rhodothermales; family Salinibacteraceae; genus Salinibacter. The sequence continues at coordinate 42 of CAZTDC010000103.1, read as the reverse complement.
TCACGACAAAATTGGCATAGGGCGAGCCTGCTTGTTATAATA
>CAZTDC010000102.1:0-9197 GCA_964612165.1 uncultured Salinivenus sp. | reverse complement strand
GGAGCAGCGGGTTTTTCTATTTGCAGCACTTCCGGCGACGCATCTCTTCTCTTCGGGTCGATGGGTATGCCGCTCCACAACGGAGACTCACACCCATGGACTCGGGAGCGTCTCACATACTGTCGCCCGTCTCGCACCGCCTGGAGGACTCTTCCTCCATCGAGGAGGCGGAGATTTTGGATCGTACGATCCAGGCGTATCCGCCTACGGTCCAGCAGTTCGGGGCCCTCCAGTTGGCCTTCGACTACTTCAACCGAACTCTGTTCGATGGGCAGCTCCCTGCGTGCATCCTGAACCTCTCCCGGAAGCGGGGAAGCGGAGGATTCTTCGCCGCTGAGGAATGGGAAAATGAGGATCAGGTAGTGCATGAGATTAGTCTGAACCCGAAGTCGCTGACGCCCCCCATAATTTCGGTGATGGCCATCCTCGTGCACGAGATGGTCCATCTCTGGCAAGAAGAGCATGGGGACCCCGGCCGACGGGGCTACCACAATGTGGAGTGGGCCGACAAAATGGAGGAAATCGGGCTTATTCCCAGTGCTACCGGCAAACCAGGCGGAAAGCGAATTGGAGATAAGATGTCTCACTACGTCGAATCCGGCGGGCCCTTCGAGCGGGCCTACGAAGCGATTCCCGAGCGTGCCCTCCTGCCCTGGCGAAAAGTCGTTGAGGTAGAAAGTGGTGACCAGGACAGAGGGAAGAGTGGGGGAGGGGGGAAAAAGAGTAAGGTGAAGTACTCCTGCCCGTCGTGCCCGGCTAACGTATGGGGAAAACCTGGCTTGCAGATTCGGTGCGGGTGCGGCCAATCGACAGCACACTTCAACGAGAACAACTGAGCAAAATGATGTCTACCGATACGATTTCAAGTCGACAGGATATTCGCGAGTCGCTCTCGGCCCTCGGCAACATCAGCGAGAAGGCACGCCGCAATGCCCTGCTCGCGTTCGGGGATCTCGTCTTCAAGGGCGGGACACGAGGTCCCGGTGTGCGCCTGAGCCTCGTACATAAGGGCGGTGTTCTGAAAGAAAGAGCGAGGGCGACTTATGAGGGGCGTGCGGTGAAAGACAATGAACGTTCCAAACTCGTCTTTCGAAAGCAGCAGGAACGGGCCCCGGAGGAGACCCTCCTGCACGAACTCCAGCGCTTTGAGGAGCAATACGAATCGCATGCCCCGTCGCTGTACGACTGTCTCCCTGAAATTGCACAGCACGTGGTCGGGGCGAGGGATGGCAAGATCATTCTCAAGTTCGACGCGACGGATGGATTTCAGATCGTCGCATCCGAAGAAATATAGCGCCAACGTCGGCAAGTTGAGCTAAGCCTCAACGGCCAGACCAAATTTTGCATCACAATCGAGTAACGGGACAGACCCGGCTCGGCAGCCTGACTCCTCCAACAGGAGGGTCCTGCTGTCGTGCCGGGTTTTTCATTTGCCACAAACTGATATGCCGGATCCGATTCCTATTAAACAGGCCATTGTTCTTGCGGCTCTCGGCTTCATCGTCGGGAGCGCCTTCCGTCTCTCCCGAGTCTTCGCCGGGATGGCCGCAGTCGCTGGCGTAGCGTACATCGGGCTTTACGTCCGACGGTTCGGGTTCGAGCGCCTCCTCCAGCGAGGCGTGGAGGTTTTGGACATCTTCTACGCGCATCCAGCCATGACGGGAGGATTCGTCTTGGGGCTCGTGGTTTCGGCTGCATGGTCACAATCAGACTCCCGCGACTGAACGCTCTCCTACCTCTATACAAGACTCATTCAGACATGCTGAAACGCTACCTACTTGTTATTCTCACCGCGGCCCTATGCGTCTCGGTGGTCAAAGAGGCGCACGCACAGTCAAACGACTGGAACGCCCCCACGGAGGTGGTGAACGTTCTCATTGTCGACGATCCGCGGCGCGTGCTGCAGAGTGCGGCAGAGGGCTCGCTCGAAGAGGAGATCACGGCGTGGCTTGAGATGGCCCATCGTCCTGCCTACATCGTGGTGGCCAATACGGGCTCCGGGCGCGTCGTTGAGATTCCGGGCGGAGAGTGGGACGAGAGCGACAAGGTGGACCTCGCCGTGGAGACGATCAATACGGCTGCTCGGTCCCCGACCACGAGCCCGACGTACATGGATCGGGTGAACGGAATTCGACGAAAGCACCTCCGAAAAGCAGCGGGGCAGTTGGATCTGCGCATTTCCGTTTGGGGTCGCCAGTCGCTCCTCGGGCCACAGGCAAGCCCCGATGAGGAAAGAGCAAATGATCAGACCACGGACTCGATGACAGTTCGAGCCCGTCCCCCGGCCTACACCCCTCCCGTTTGGGATACGGTTCTCGGATGGTGGGGGTGTTTCATCCTCATTTTCGGGGGTGCAGTAGGCGGCATCGCTGGTGTCGTCCGACTCTTCGGATGGGTAAGGGAATGGAAAGCCAGGACGGCGAACAATTCCAATCGTCGCTCTCCCTTGCACGAGGTATCCACCGCGGGCGAAGAAGCACGGCGTAAAGATCGACCTTCGGCGAACGAGTGGTCCTTCACACCGGAGAGGGGGAGGGAAGGTCCCAACCGCTCATCATCGTCCAACAATACCTCTGACAAAACGATGCACCGAAATTTTCGCCGCTTCACGCAGAACGGATGGGCTCTACTCGTCGGAGCGATCCTAATTTTTGCTCAACTCGGCAGTATGGATGCACGCGCCGAAAGTGCAACAGGCACCACAGTGGCGAGTCCAGGCCTGCCACATGCTGATTTCTTATCGGTTATCGAAAAAACTTCCCCCAGGGTCCAGGAAGAGACTGACATCGATCGGATTCTGGTTTTGGATGCGTCCGGCTCCGTCTATGATCGGAGTATTCAGGTCGCACGGGACCGGCTCATCGGCTGGACAAATCAAGGATTCAGAACCCGAGTCTACGCACTGGGCGACCACTTGATTGAAGTGGGAGATGTCCCGCCAGGGACAAGCTCATCAGCGGTTCGCAGGCTCCTCAATGACGTCGAGCGGACCCAACACACGCGACTAGCGGAGTCCCTGATCGACCTTCACAATCGAGTCCAGAAACTGCGTTCAGGTGGAGAACGGCCGCTCGTCTGGATTGCGTCGGACTTCGTCGAGGATACAGAGTTTGCGGGGATGTCAGCACTGAGTTTCAGTTCACAAGATACCTCGCGGTCAGCAACGAGCGGGGAAGCGAACGCAGACAGCACAGGGGCTACGCAGGCAGGGGGGCATCGAGGGACAGGACAGATTCCATGTTGGTGGGCCATTGCCGGGGGGCTTGCAGGCATCCTAGCGTCGAGCCTCGTCTGGGGAATCGCGTGGCGACGCAGGGACGACGCCCTAGGAAACAGCATTCTCGACCGGGTCGAGATCGTCATGCCGACGAACGCCGACAAAGAAACCCACTCGGCACGCAGTCTACTCCGCCAGGGTTCGGTCCCTATTCCGGACGATCTACCCCCGTCAGAGGTAAAGGTCGAGACCTCCGAAGATGAGCCGGGAACCGTATCGGTCGTTCTGGCTCCCAGCGCAGTTCCAGACGGGGAGGTGGAGGGAAACAGTGATGAAACGAGGTCGGCACCACAACGGGCCCGAGCGGAAACGGAGCGCTCCCCGTTTAGCTGGGAGCCTACTCATTAGCAGTGGGAAATCATCGTTAACAAGTATCATGCAATCATAGATAAAACAATGAATAACGATAAAACAGTTGGGATTACAATAGGAGGACATTTCCGTGATCTGTTTAATGCCGTGGTCGGTGTTATCCTCGACGGACTGTCGATGTTTGACACGGCCGGATCGGTCGAGTCCTTTCGGGACCGAAGAACAAATCCGGTCCAGTTAGAGCCCGACAGCCAGAAGGATACACCTGCGCATGTGCCGGACAATCATCAGGTAGCACGCTCCAGCGATGGAGCCCAGGGCGACAGCACCTTCGCACGCGCGGCGTCTATCACCAACCGAGAAGAGATTAGAGAATGCATACAGCGAGTGGTGAGAGATGCCGACCAAGTGTTTGTCGGGCCGAGTCACGGGAGCGCAACGGGAAACGATCAGCGGGTCTACCGAGACATTCTTCGCCGAGTGAATACTGAAGCCCGCGTTTTCGTGATCCACGATGTCGAGCCCACGTCCAAGCGCCGGGTCCACATGAAGAAAGGGCTGTATGAGCTGATCCGGGAGAATGTCGATCGTGTTCGAGAGGACAGCAATCCGCTGACGGACGTGCTCGTCCGTGGAACCGACCAGGTGAAAGAGGTCCTCCGGACTACGCCCGACGAATGGGACTTGGTCATGGAAGACGTGCTCAACTTCTTCTCCGAAGGGGAGAAGGGAACCATTCGCGCTCCGCAGATCCGCCGGAAGGCCTATGACCACGGTGAGATCGTTGAGAGGGTGACCGAGCATGTGGCGGGTCAGAGCGTTCCTCAGCGACTGCGAGACGGAGATCCGACCCTTTCTTCGGAAGAAAAAGCTCAAATCGTCACCGAAATCGACCGAGAGCTTCGCGCCATTCGGGAGGCCGCGCGTAGAGACATTCCATCCTCGAGCTTTCAGGGGATCGAGAGTGCTGCGCTCGACGATGACCCCGAGTATCCCAAGCGGGCGCTGGTAGAGGAGGCACAAGGTGCCGTCCAAGAGGCGATCCAAGAAGATGTGCCGCAAATTGAGGGGCGTCTTAATTCAATCTACGACCGCGCCTTTGAAGTGGGATACGATCTCGTTCTCCGGAAACTCGACTCCTGCATTCAGGACATCGAGGCAGCATCATCAAACGGGACGGTGGGGGAAACCGGAAGCGAGGGCTCCCTGGAAGAAGCCGCCCAGCAGTACGTGAATGGCGTCTCGATTCTGCAGTTTGTGTTCTCCAAGGTTGGACTGCAGACCAACGGCGTCGGACGTGCAAAGCAGTTCCATGCCGCGTGCGCGGACACGTATCGTCGCCGGAGACGGAACAGAGTTCTGAATCTGCTGAACGACCTTGCTGTCCACATGCGGGGTGAGATTTCCGAAGAGAGTCGGGGAGAAGAGAGTGCTGCTTCGACGTTCGAACCGTCTGATCTCCCGGACGAACTCATTGAGGGAATCACGCGCGCTTATCTGAAGGCAACGGAGGAAAGTTCCCACCCTGAGGATGCGCTGCAGTCGGCTGTAGAAGATCGGCTTCCGCGCATTATTGATACTCTCGTTGAGCAGGACATCAAGGAGCACGGACGGTTCGACCTCCCGTTTGAAGTCAAACGTTCTCGACTGGGAGGCGAGGGCGTACTGATCCGATCGCCGTTCCCCGAGGCGATTGAAGCGCCTGAGATCTTCCACATCGATGCAGAACACAATCACGAGAAGACGACGGACGGGGACGTGACGATCGTGATCCACTACAACGTGGTAAAGTACCTCCACGACGCCCCGGCTCTGCGTCGCATGTTCCGGCGCATTGAGGAGGAAACGAGGGACAGCGAAGATCGACGCGATCACATGGTGGACGCGTCAACGGTCTATCCGTTGCCACTCTTCGAGCGCCCCGGTGATCTCGGCGAGGAGCACATGGCACTCCTTCTGGCGAAGGCCTTCTTCTCGACAGATACGATTCACGTTCATCCCGATCGCGTCGAAGTGCACCCCGATTCCGAGAAGAAGACCTTCCCGGATTTTGAGACCTTCTGCGATAGCCTGCCTCCTGCGTGGGGGTATGCTATTCACGAGCGGTTCTGGAATCGCACGTTCGCCCCGAACCGCAATGCATGCCTTTCCCGGATCGAGCGGGCCGTCGAAGGATCACCGCGCAAGAGGGATGTGCAGCGCCTGGAGCGTGTGGAGGACTTCGCTGGATCAAGGGCCTTCGGGGCGGCTCTGGAAACGCTTGCTCACCGTGCGCGAGTCGCCACGCAGTACTGGAAGTAGCTACTGTGATGAAGTAAGTCACTCGTATCCTTCCTCTTCTATCTACACTCCTGCCCATGCGCCGTGTTGTGAATGTCGCCATCACGATCAGTAAATGGCTTGCTCCTGTGGTCATTATTGGAGGAGCGCTGTTTGGAGCGCTCTGGGTGCACTCCCCATCGAGAGAAGAGCTGCGAGAAATGGCGTATCATCGCCCGTATCAGACCCGAATTCTGGATCGTGAGGGTCGGCTCCTTGGAGCCATACCCCGACGGGATAGTGCCGACAGGTCCGTCCACAGCGACACCGTGCTCGCGGCGCCGTACGTCACGCTGGATCGCCTCCCTCGCTGTTTTCCTCGCTACCTCAAAGCACAGGAGGGTTTTAACGACAAGGGATTTAGCGTATATCGGACGCTTGTCGCATTCTCGCAGTGGCTTATCTACGGGAGTAATCAGGGAGGAAGCACGGTCACACAGCAGCTATACCGCGAGCTTACCGGCCACATCCAGGACACGGTGCTGCGCAAGCTTACAGAGATTGTCGCGAGCACCAAAATGTCGTTGACTTTTAGCGAAAGAGAATTATTAGAACTATACGCCAACAACGTATCCTTTGGGTTCGGCCGTCCCGGTATTGATGCGGCCGCACGCCGCATGTTTTCGAAGGGTCCTTCGGAACTCACTTGCCGAGAGGTGAATGCTCTCCTGGCCCTTGTTCCAGCCCCAAAGCGGAGCTTGCCAAAGTACGCCGATCTCTATGCTCGGGGGTACAAAGTGCGGCTTCGAGAAACGATGGACGATGGGATAATCTCCGCCTCCGAGTATGAGGAAATGATTCCCCCTCCCTCCTTCAATCGACCGGAGTCTCCTCCTCCGGCACACGGCCTCTTCGTTCAGGCTGTCCAGAAGAGACTGCGGGCAATGCTTGAAGACCGAGGGTGGCGGCCTACAGACGGTCTCGTCGTTCAGACAACGCTGCAACGCCCTCTGAATCAAAAGGCGGGACAGGTGCTGAAGGAGTATCGGGACACCCATCCAGGAACCCCGTCATTCGTTCTTCTGAACCGCTGGAACGAAATTATTGCCTACACCCGAGGTCACACGTGGCCCGGTGCGGCGCTGGATGTCATCCAGTCCCCGAATACGATGCCAGCAAGTCGTATCAAGGTACTCGTGTATCTACTGTACGTGGAGCACCTCATAGCACAGGGAAAAGATTCAGGATTGATACCTAAAACGGAAGTCCCAACCGTATATCAGGTTAGCGAAGACTTTACGGTTGACGACGAAGAACCCCAGCCTCGGGTCTCGCTCCGGTATGCGGTCGTGAATTCCTTAAATGCCCCTGTGTACTGGATCCTGAATGAAGAACTTTCTCCGAAGCGGCTACGACACTTTGCAAAGCGATTCGGGGTTGACATTCCTGCGATTCCAGCAGGTGGAACCGGGTCGACGAGCGTCTCCGAGCTCGAACTCGTTTCTGCCTACTCCGTGCTCGCACGTCATGGTAACTACGCTCGTCCATCCTTTATCAAAGAAGTCCGAACCCGCGGAGGTGAGGTAATCTATAGTCGGGACGAAGAGTCGAAGCAGACGAATGGGCAGTTCCTGGTGTCGGAGGAGTCCGTTAACCTAATGCGTCAACTGATGCGTGAAGTTACGTATCGTGGCACGGCGGATACCTTGCGTAGCGACCATAACCTTTCATGGCTGGACGTCGGTCTAAAAACGGGGACGAGCACATACGAGTCGGAGTATCGATTCTTTGGGGCTACCGGCGTGGCAGAACATTTCACGTTCAGTCTTCTGGTTCAGGGAAGAGGAATAAGAGGAAGTGGGGGAAGTACCGCGGTTCCCCTCGCAGCGGATGTGTTAGGAAGGCTGAATTTAACTTCGAGCTCAAGAGTGGACCTGAGAGGAAACGCCAAAAACCCGGAATGATCTTGCGGGAATAGAGACCACCCCGCATTGAGATCGGTGGGTACACACTTTCTGGATAGACCCGGGTAACCTCAACAAACAGGGCCTGGTGCGTCACCCGCTCCCATGAGAGCGCGTGACGTGTCAGGCCTTTTTCTTTTGACAACCGAAACTGTCAAGACACCATGATCCGGACTCCTCTCTACATTCTACTTCTTGGACTTCTGGTTAGCGGATGTGCCTCTACTCAGACGCCAACCTCGGAAGACACAACGAGCAATGGTCCGACCCAGACCACGGCCCTCCAGAAGCGTATGGAGGCGCTGTATGACCTTGAAACGCGCCTTCTCCAGGCGGTGACGAAGGGAAGTAATCAGCGAGCGGTCCCACTTCTGGATCACGCACTGAGCGAACTCCGAATTCTGGTGCAAAATCATCCAGACGTGACCGACGACGCAGAATTCCGGCGCCTCTACCGAAGTTTTATTTCCGAGTACAGGACGTTCCACGGACACGAGTTGGTCGACTCCACGGCTGCACGAGGGAAGATTTTTGATCTCCGCTCTGCGCTCTTTCGGAAACTCGGAGATGAGGCAGGCACAGCAGGATCAGAAGGCCGCGAGATTGCAGGTACTGCGGTGCCATTGCCCAATAATCGCCCTGTGCGCAAGAGCGTGCGGTTCCTGACCGAGGAGCGGCCGGAGGTGCTCGAAACGTGGGAGAAGCGGGCCGAGACGTACTTTCCAATGGTTGAGCATATCTTGGTGGAAGAAGAAGTGCCCACCGAACTCAAATACTTGGGTTTGGTGGAAAGCGGCCTTAATCCCCGCGCCAGGAGTTGGGCAGGTGCCGTTGGAATGTGGCAATTCATCGCCTCCACCGGTCGCGAAAGCGGGCTCCGCATCGACCGATGGATCGACGAACGTCGTGACCCAGAGAAGGCCACGCGCGCCGCGGCTCGGCACCTGCGCGATCTTTACGAAGAGTTTGGCGACTGGCATCTCGCGATGGCGGCGTACAACTGCGGCGCCGCGTGCGTGAAGCGGGCGCTTCAACGCAGTTCTGGATCGACGTTTTGGGAGGCCTATGGGGCCCTGCCACGCGAGACGCGCGGATACATTCCAATGTTCGTGGCCACAGCCCGGATCTTTGTCTCTCGGGACGTGCAAGAAGGAGGGGAATATGCTTACGGGGAAGTGACGGTTGAGGGGCCCTTGAGCCTTCAAACCGTATCCCGAGAGGGAGGAATAAGCCTACGCAAAATCGAGAAACTCAACCTGGAGCTTCGGAAGGGACGTGTGCCCCCGGAATTATACCGGTTGAAGGTTCCTCCCGGGATGAGTGGTAAACTGGTTCGTGGGTCAGTTCGGAATCCTGCTACGCGGACATATACCGTTCAGCAGGGC